>JBKKDW010000080.1:0-25368 GCA_046708025.1 Candidatus Limnocylindrales bacterium | reverse complement strand
TACCGCGAGTACAACGCCAATGTCCATCGCGGGATCTACACGATCGGCGAGAAGGCGACCGCCGAATACGAGAAGGCGCGAGCGAAGGTCGCCCGGTTCATCAATGCGCCGGACAGCCACGAGATCGTCTTCACTCGCAATGCGACCGAGGCGATCAACCTCGTCGCCTATTCATGGGGCCGCCGCAACATCGACCGCGGCGACCAGATCGTCCTGACCGAGATGGAGCATCACGCCAACCTCGTCCCGTGGCAGATCCTCGTCCAGGAAAAGGACGGCGACCTCGAGTTCATCCCGATCACCGATGAAGGGATCCTTCGTCTCGACGTCTTCGAAGTCCTGCTCCGACTCAAGCCGAAGCTGGTCGCGTTCACCCACGTCTCGAACACGCTGGGCACGATCAACCCGGTCCGCCAGATGACCGAGATGGCCCACGCGGCCGGCGCGCTCGTGCTCATCGACGGCGCGCAGGCGGTGCCGCACGTGCCGGTCGACGTGCAGGCGCTCGGCTGCGACTTCTATGCATTCAGCGGCCACAAGATGCTCGCCCCGATGGGTTCGGGCGCGTTGTGGGCCCGACGCGAACTACTCGAGGCGATGCCGCCGTTCCTGGCCGGGGGCGAGATGATCCGCGAGGTCCACCTGCGCCGCTCCGAGTTCAACGAGATTCCCTGGAAGTTCGAGGCGGGCACTCCGGCCGTCGGGGACGCGATCGGGATGGGCGTCGCCGCCGAGTACCTGGAAGCGCTCGGAATGGACGCCGTCCGCGAGCACGAGCGCGAGCTGGTCGCCTACACGCTCGACGTTCTGCCGCGCGAAGTCCCGGCCATCGAGCTGTACGGACCGATGGACCCGAACCTGCGTGGTGGGGTCGTCCCGTTCAACCTGCCGGGCATCCATCCGCACGATGTCGCCCAGGTGCTCGACCGTTTCGGCATCGCCGTCCGCGCCGGCCACCACTGCACGATGCCGCTCCACGAGCGGCTGGACCTCGCCGCGACCGCCCGCGCCTCATTCAACGTCTACTCGACCCGCGATGACATCGACGCCCTCGCGGCCGGGCTCGTCAACGTCCAGCGCATTTTCAACGTTTGATCCGACAACTCGTACACTGACCGACCGATGGACGACCTCTACCGCGACTACATCCTGGAGCACTACCGGCGCCCCCACAATTTCGGGGTCGTCGAGGATGCCGACGCGTCGTACGAGGGCGCGAATCCGCTGTGCGGCGACCGGATCACGCTGATGCTCGGGGTAAAGGACGGGATCGTCGATCGAGTCGGCTTCACTGGCCGCGGTTGCGCGATCAGCCAGGCCAGCGCGTCGCTCCTGACCGACGAGATCAAGGGCAAGCCGCTGACCGAGGTGAGCGCCATCCGCGCCGACGACCTGCTCGAGCTGCTCGGCATCGAGATCAGCCCGGCGCGCCTGAAGTGCGCGATGCTCAGCCACGACAGCCTCCAGCACGTGCTGTCTGACCTTGGCGTTGCCGATCCCACCAACAAGACGCCCAGCCCGGCCGAGGCCGGCGCATGAGCCGGCTCGAGCGCCGCTGCAGGTGTCGTCGGCCGGCCTGAGCCGGCTCGTCGTGCCGCGGATCCGTCCGCGAGTCTCCCCCCGTCAAACAGCGGAGCCCATTCCCCCATGCCAATGTCATACGCCGACCTCCTGCGCGAGGCGCGCGCCCAGATCCGCGAAGTGAGCCCCCAGGAGGTCGATGGCCTCCCTGTCGGCGCGGCCACGATCGTCGATGTCCGCGAGGCGTCCGAGTGGGACCAGGGCCACCTGCCCGCCGCCCGACACATCTCCAAGAGTTACATCGAGCAGCAGATCGAGGCAGCAGCTCCCGACCGCGACGCCCCGTTGATCCTCTATTGCGCCGGCGGCGTGCGCTCACTGTTCGCGGCGCAGACCCTGGCCGGGATGGGCTACGGCAACGTGGCTTCCATGTCGGGCGGTTTCCAGGCCTGGAAAGGCGCTGGTTTCCCATTCGAGACGCCGGTCGTCCTGAGCGCGGAACAGAAGCTGCGCTACAGCCGACACCTGCTGATTCCGGAGGTCGGCTCGGCGGGCCAGGCCAGGCTGCTCGGCTCGAAGGGGCTGCTGATCGGCGCCGGTGGCCTGGGTTCGCCGGCCTCGCTCTACCTGGCCGCGGCGGGTGTCGGGACGATCGGGATCGTCGACTTCGACGTCGTCGACGTCAGCAACCTGCAACGCCAGATCCTGCACACGACCGATCGGGTGGGGGAGCGCAAGACCGAGTCGGCGCGGCGCTCGATCAATGCCCTCAACCCGGACATCATCGTGGTCGCCCATGAGGAAATGCTGGTCGCCGAGAACGTCGAGCGGATCATCGCCGGCTACGACGTCATCCTCGACGGCACCGATACCTTCGAGACTCGCTACGTCCTCAACGACGCGGCGGTCGCGGCCGGCATCCCGGTCGTCCACGCCAGCGTCTTCCGGTTCGAGGGCCAGCTGACGACGTTCATCCCGTACGAGGGGCCGTGCTACCGCTGCCTCTACCCGACGCCGCCACCGCCCGAGCTCGCGCCCGGTTGCTCGGTGGCCGGCGTGCTCGGCGTCGTCCCAGGCATCCTGGGCCTGCTCCAGGCCAACGAGGCGCTCAAGATCCTGCTCGGGATCGGTCAGACGCTGGCCGGCCGGCTGCTCCTGTTCGATGCCCTCGAGACTGAGTTCACCGAGCTGAAGCTCCGCCGCGACCCGAACTGCCCGGTCTGCTCCGACGCGGCGGTCGAGGCCCGGAAGGCGGGGCGGCCGCTGACCGTCGATTCGGTCGGTTTGGATGTGCCGTTCCTGCTGACCACGACCGGCCTGGCCGGCAAGGTCTCGCCCGAGGCTCGAGGGTGAGCACGGTCTTCATCCCGGGCGTCCTTCGCGCCAGCGTCGGAGGGGTCAAGTCGCTCGAACTCGAAGGCGATTCGATCCGCGGTGTCGTCGAGGCGCTGGTCGCGAAGCACCCTTCGCTCGGCTCGCAGCTGCTGACCGAGGCCGGCGACCTGAACCGATTCGTCAACGTCTACGTCAACGGCCAGGACGTCCGCTACCTGGCCGGCCTGGACACGCCGGTTGCCCAAGCGGACGAGGTCAGGCTGCTTCCGGCGATGGCCGGAGGCTGAGGCCGATGGCCGTGCCCGCCCTGCGCGCCATCGAACCCGACGACCACAGCGCCGAACCCCATCCGCATCTCCACGACCACGACGTGCCGCGTCATGGCGGGCGGTTCGAGAGCATCCTCGATGCCATCGGGTATACGCCGCTCGTGGAGATCCCGCGGATGTCCCCGAATCCACAGGTGCGCATCTTCGCCAAGCTCGAGATGCTCAACCCGACGGGCTCGGTCAAGGATCGCGTGGCGAAGTACCTGATCGATGACCTGGAGGGGCGCGGCTTGCTCCGCGAGGGCTCGATCATCCTGGAGCCAACCTCAGGCAACACCGGCATCGCGCTGGACATGATCGGGCGGCGCAAGGGCTACCGCGTGGCCCTGGTCATGCCCGACAACGTGACCAACGAGCGGCGCCAGATGGCAGCGCTGTTCGGCGCGGAGGTGATCGATTCGCCGGGCGCCCTGGGCAGCAACGGGGCGATCGCCCTGGCCAAGCACCTGGTCGGCAAGGACGAGCGCTTCGTGATGCCCTACCAGTACGGCAATGCGGCCAATCCGCAGGCCCACTACGAGACGACCGGGCCGGAGATCCTGGCCGACTGCCCCGAGATCGACGTCTTCGTCGCCGGGTTGGGGACCGCCGGTACGCTGATGGGCGTGTCGCGCTACTTGAGCGAGCACAAGCCCGGTGTCCGGATCGTCGCCGCCGAGCCGATGCCCGGCGAGCTCGTCCAGGGCCTGCGCTCGCTCGACGAGGGGTTCATCCCCGAGATTCTCGACCCGTCGCTAATCGACACCAAGTTGCTGGTCTCGAATCGCGATGCGATCGCCGCGTTGCGCGACCTTGTTTTCCGCGAGGGTATCTTCGGTGGGCCATCGTGCGGGGCGGTGCTGGTGGCCGCCGCGCGCGTTGCGCAGGAGATGGAGCGGGGAACGATCGTCGCCCTGCTGCCCGATGGCGGCTGGAAGTATCTGTCGGCGGGCACGTTCTCGACCAACCTCGATGAGATGGAGGAGGCGCTCGAGGGCGGCGTCAACTGGTGGTGACGGCGCCGGCCGGACGCTTGGTGGCCGCAACGCGATCAATATCGATCGACGATCGCCCTAGGGAAATATCACCCGAGGGCGATCGTCAAGGGATGAGGTCTCCGCCGGAGATGCGCGAGCGCGGACGTGACTGATGCCGACGGCGGCAGCCCACCGCGCCACCCCGGGCCGCCCGCCGTGGCAATGCCGCCGGAGATCCGCGACCAGATCGTCGCCCGCGCCAGAGCCGAGGATCCGAACGAAATGTGCGGCCTGATCGTTGGCCACGCGCCGGCGGCGGAGGGCGGCCGGGCGCTTCGGTTCGAGCTGGCCCGGAACAAGGCGGCTTCGCCGTACCTCTACGAAATCGACCCTGACGATCTGTTGCGCCTGACGATGGCGATCGACGACGCCGACGAGGCAGTGTGGGGGATCGTCCACTCGCACACCCATACCCCGGCGGTGCCGTCGCCGACCGACATCGGCCTGGCCTTCTATCCGGACGCGCTCTATCTCCTGGTTTCCCTGAGTGACGCCGAGGCCGACCCACAAACCGGCGCTCCGAGTCTGCGCGCCTGGCGAATTCTCGATGGCCGCGTCCACGAAGTGGCACTTCGATAATCGGCGCCAGCGAGTCCTGCTAGTCGCACGTTAGACCGTCCCTGGGCACGGTCAGGTCGAGCAGGTAGGCATTCACCGCGGCCTCGACGCACTCGCTGTCCAGGTACCCGGTGTGGCCCTCGCCCTCGCGTGTGACCAGCACGCCCGAGTCCAGCTGATCGGCGAGCGCGACCGCCCAATGGTATGGCGTGGCCGGGTCGCCGGTCGTGCCGACCACCAGGATCGGGGGCGCGCCCGCGGCGCTCACGGTTTGCGGAATCCCTGTCGCCGGCACAGGCCAGAAGGCACAGATCAGGTCGTTGTAGGCGATGAGTTGCGCGAAGTGTGGTGCCGCCTTGGTCAAGCTCCTGGCCCAGCTCGTGTAGTCGGCCGCGGCCGTCGGCGCCGGGTAATCCAGGCAGGTGTTGGCCGTGTACGCGTCCTGCATGTTGGAGTACGAGCCATTCGGCTTGCGGCCGCGGAACGGGTCGGAGATGAGCAGCATGACGGACCCGTCGCCCTCCTTGGCCTGGGCCAGGGCCGTGGCAAGGGTGGGCCAGTACGACTCCGAGTAGAGGGCGCCAAGAATCGCGTACCAGGCGAGGCCCGGCCCGACCAGGCGTGGATCACGCAGGCGCAGCGCTGGGATCGGAGCCTTGTCGATCGAGATCATCAGCCGATCGAAAGCCTTGACCGAGTCGCCGCCCTGGTGGAACGCGCACTTCGGTTTCGCGGCGCAATCGTTGAGGAATCGCGACAGGGCGCCTTCGAATGCCTTCGCCTGGTCGGCGCGGAACGCCTCGAGGCCCTGAGAGGGATCGACGGCGCCGTCGAGCGCCAGCGCCCGGATGTTGTCGGGGAATAGCTCGGCATAGAGCGCCCCGATCAGTGTTCCGTAGGAGAAGCCGAGGTAGGTCAGGCGGTCGTCGCCAACCGCAGCTCGGATCATGTCCAGGTCACGCGCCACCGCATCGGTCGACAGGTACGGCAGCGTCGCCTCGTTGCGCCGAGCACAGGCCTTCGCATAGACCCGTGCCGCCTCGACCAGTGCGTCGAGCTCGGCCGCATCGTCAGGTGATGGATCGAGCGCATCGTGGCCGTCGAGGTTGTCGATGCACCGGATCGCCGTGCTCGAGTTGACGCCACGCGGATCGAATCCGACGATGTCGAATCGCTCGCGCAGCTCGTCGGGAAACCTGGCCAACCCTTCGCGCACGAATTCGACGCCGGACCCGCCCGGCCCACCGGGGTTGATCAGAAGCGAGCCGATCCGCGCGCCGGGACCGGTTGCCGCGGCGCGGATGATCGAGACGTTCAGATAACCACTGGACGGGGCCGCGTAGTCGCGCGGCACCCGGATCTCGGCGCAGCTGAAGCCGCCACCGCAGTCCGCCCACCGAGCTGGCTTGACGGTGGGCGCAGCCACCGGCGATGCGGACGGGCTGGGATCCGGGCCCGTCGCGCTGGCCACCGATGAAGCAGGCGGCGAGGCCGTTGGGGTGCCACCAGGCGGGACGGCCGGGGCGCAGCCGGCGACGAGCACGACCCACAGGGCCGCCGCAAGGTGACATGTGGCGCGCCGGCCGGTCCTGGGCATCGGGGGCAGGATACTTGACCCACGTTGCCGTCCCGGATGGCCCAATCGGACGGTGGACGCCCAGGACGTCAGCCGCGAGCCGCGACCAGTGCCTCGACCAGGGCTCCCTGGGTGGGCGTGGCTCCCAGGCCGAGCCGCGCACCCACCTGTGCGGCAAGTGGCGCCTCGAGATAGGTCGACGCGAGCGTCGGCCAGGCGGGCTCGCCAAAGACGTCGGCAGGACTCCCGTCGAGAATGACCCGACCGGCGCCCATGACCACGACTCGTTTGAACGTTTCGGCCACGAAGCGCATGTCGTGACTGATCGCAATGACCGTTCGGCGGCCCGCTGTGAGGTTGCCGACGATCGCTTGAACGCGAGCGATCCCCGCAGCATCTTGTCCGGTCGTTGGCTCGTCAAGGACGATCACTGGAGTGCCCATGGCGAGGATCGAGGCAAGGGCGAGCAATTTGCGCCGCGAATAGCCAAGGTCGTACGGATTCTCGCTGGCCGCGCCATCCAGGCCGACGGCGGCCAATGCGCCGTCCACCGCCGCGTCCAGCTCGGATCCGCGCAGGCCAAGGTTACGCGGGCCGAACGACACCTCCGCCCGCACCCGACCGGCAAAGATCTGGCGGTCGGGGTCCTGGAACACGAGGCCGACCTGCGCGGCGAGCTGCGCCACGCGGCGTCCGACAGTCGCCCCTCCATCGAGCAGCACGGCTCCCTCCGTCGGTCGGAGGAGTCCGTTGAGGTGCTTGACCAGGGTCGACTTCCCCGAGCCATTCTGGCCGACGATCGCGACCGCTTCGCCACGCTCGATCGACAGGCTCACCCCGTTGATGGCCCGCGTGCCATCGGGATAGATGAAGACGAGCTCGCGCACCTCGATCACTGTCGCTGCCCGGCGGCCACCGTCTGTTCCAGCTCGTCTGGAACGCGAAGTCCGCGGGCCTGGATCGCCCTGGCCAATCGGACTCGGGCCGGAGGTTCGACTCCGATCCTGGTCAGCCCGTTGGATTCGAAGATGGCGGTGGCCGGCCCATCCAGCACGACCCGCCCTCCGTCGAGCCCGATGACCCGCGTGCACAGTCCGTCGAGCAGGTCTGTCTTGTGTTCGGCGATCAGGAGCGCCGTCCCGGTGGCAGCCAGTAATCGAATCGCCTCACCAACCAGCCGGGTGCCCTCGGGATCGAGCTGTGCGGTCGGCTCGTCCAGGATGAGCAGGCGCGGCTCCATGGCAAGGATCGACGCGATCGCGACCAACTGCGCCTGCCCACCGGACAGTCGCATCGGATCTCGGTCCGCCAGGTGTTCGATCCTCAACCGTGCGAGCGCCGATCGAGTTCGCGCGACCGTCTCGGCGACGGGGCGTCCCAGGTTGACCGACCCGAGGGCGACTTCCTCGAACACGGTTCCCGTGACGCCCGATCGTTGTGTGCTCGGGTCCTGGAACACAAGGCCGATCGACTCGGCGACCTCATGAACAGGGCGCCCGGTGATCGGCTGACCGTCCAGGAGGACCGAACCCGACAGCGTCCCCCCAATGGATCCTGGAGCAAGCCCTGAGGCCACCAGACAGAGCGTCGACTTGCCGGCCTCATTCGCACCGACCAGCCCGACGATGTCGTGACGGTCGATCTTGATGTTCAGGTCCTGCAAGACCTGGCGGGCGTAGCCCGGGTAGCGGTAGGCGACGCCTTGGAGCTCCAGCACGGATCCGGTCCTACAGGAATTCCGGCAACGAACCGGTGATTCGAGCCGCGATCAGTACGACCAGGCCCACGAGCAACAGCCAGCGCACCAAGCGTTGCAAGCTCGAATCGGGCAGGGACCAGAGTAGATCCCGACGCCCCGGCCGGCCGAAGGCTCGTACTTCGAGGGCCAGGCTCCGCGCCTCGACCTCGGTGAGCGATGACAGGATGACCGGGCCGACCAACGGCATGACACCGCGCAGCCGCGCCAGGAGGCCACCTTCCGTGTCCAGCCCGCGCGCTCGCTGAGCGGCCTGGATCGTGGTCGCCCGGTCGATCATGGCGGGGATCGTCTCGAGCGTCGCGGCGGCAGCAAAGGCCACGCGTGACGGCACGCCGCGGTCCTCGAGGTCGACCACAAGTGCGCGTGGGTTGGTTGTGAGCCCGAACAGGCCCAGGGCCATGGCGACGACGACCAGGCGAACCATGATCTGGCCGGCAAAGTCGGCGCCTTCGAGCGTGGCGTCGAACGGCCCAACCACGAACAGGACGGTATCGCCAGCGCGCGTGAAGATTGACACGAGCGCCACGGACACGGCGATCGGAAGGCTGATCAGCAACGCAAATCGAACGAGCCTGGACAGAACTCCGGCCACGATCGCCGCCGGTACCACACCGACCACCAGAATGGCCAGAGGGCCCACGTAACCGCCAAGGATGAACGCGCCGAGGGTGGCCACCGCCGCCACCACCACCTTGGTCAACGGATTCAGGCGATGGTAGGCACTGTGCGCGGGCGGAGCGAGAGAGGCGAGATAGGCAGCCTCCGATGAGGACAGGATCGCGCCACCCGCCCGGGCCGGCGGCGCGGTTGGGTTAGCGATCTGGTCAGCCCTCCTCGACCCCGACCGCCCGCTCGCCCTGCGGGAATCGGGCGGTAAAGCGACGCGACAGGGTGTGGAGCAGGGCAAAGACCACGATGTAGGTCAGGGTCTTGTCAATCGGGTCCTGGATGAGGCCCTGTTGCAGGACCGCGTTCGACAACGTGGAGCCGGCCTGCTGGAAGGCGGCCACGAGGAGATCCGAACCGCTTCCGGTGACGCCGCCGAAGAAGATCTCCGTGATCGGCGCTGAGATCAGCGCGGAGATCACACCGCAGATCGCCCCCCCGACGACGACATACGCGACTCCGAGATTTCGCTTGACCAGGAGCTGGACGACGAGCGCGACCAGTGCCAGGACGAGGACGAGGGCAATCGCGATTGCCACGATTTGGAAGACCGGATCGACCGAGGCCAGATCACCGAAGAACGTCACGCCCTTGGTGTAGGCCGGCAGGATCCCCCATACAGCCAGGGCGCCGAGTACGGCCACCGCAATGCCGGTGCCGACGATGAGCACCGGGGTCCTGGTGTTCGGCCGGTTCCGGAAGAAACCGAAGTACCCGAAGATGCCGGCCAGGAGACCGATCTCGGCAGCCACGATCGCGTATGGCCATGCGAACGGACTCCCGAACGGGGTGCCGGCCAGAAGGAAGGTCCAGATCAGATTGGCCAGGAGGCCGGTTACCGCGCCGGCGATGGGTCCCGCCAACACCCCGACGAGGATGGTGCCGATCGAGTCGAGATAGAGCGGAATCTTGAGCGCCGTCCCGACCGTCTGGCCCAGCACGATGTTGATCGCGATGGCAATCGGGATCAGAACGATCGTCCGGGTCGTGAACTGTCGGGCGATCGAATCGATCCGGCGCGTCTGAACGTACTCCACGGCGGCGTACACGACGATTCCCACGAGAAGCGCCAGCGCCACAATCAGCATGAACAGGTTGGCTCCGGCGACAAGCCCGGTCTCCGGGTCCGGCGTCGGATCAAGGGTCCCCGAGGCGGACAGGCCGACGGTGATCGCGGCAAGCGTCGCCCCAACGCCGGCCAGGATACGAACCCAGCTTCCCGACATAGCCCGCTCCTCCAGTCCGGTGCCGAACGATGATCCGGCCGCTCGCTCTCCGGTTCTAGCGTGACACGTCGGGGTGGTCTGCCGCCAGCCCTCCGATGCGCTCGATCAGCCGATCCATGAAGGCGGGAATGTTGGCACTGACCGCGACATCCAGATTGGGCGCCTTGCCGGTGAGCCGCCGCCGGTCCGCCACGGTCATCCCGGTGGTGATCTCGCCACGTGTCTCGACGTCCACGTACAGCGCCTCGGAGGTCACGAGCCCGCGATCGAGCGCCGCGGCGAGCGCCAGCGGATCGTGGATGAAGGCACCATAGAAACCGTCCTGGCGGGCGTGGAATTCCATGTAGAAGCGCAGCGCGTCGGCGACGTAGCGCACGATCGGGTTGCTGGCCACGGAGCGGGTGGCCAGCATCGGATCCTCGCCGCGCGCCAGGGCGATCGAGTCGTCGGGCGTGCTGCCTGCCCGACGGGCGAGCCGGACGATGTCCTCGGGCACGACCCGGGCCTCTTCGGTGACATCGAGGCCGAGCGCCAGGGGTCGCCCGATCGTCGGGTCGGCTTCGATTGCTTCGGCCCATGCGCGAAAGACGATCGAGGCCGCCTCCGGATCGCAATGGATGTTCCATTCCGTGGTCGGGGTGGTGTTGCCCGAGACACCGAACGCGCCGCCCATCAGCGTGTAGCCCTTGAGCAGCCGCGGAAGGGCCGGTTCACGCATGACCGCGAGGGCCAGGTTGGTGAGCGGGCCGAGGGTCACGAGCGTGATCTCGCCCGGCCGGCGCCTCGCTTCGTCAAGGATGAGGTCGACCGCATGTCGCTCGGACACCGGCCGGCTGGGTGGCGGCAGCTCGGCGTGCCCCAGGCCATGCGGACCGTGGGTCTCCGGAGTCGTCTCGAGGGCCCGGATCAGCGGAACCTGCCGTCCGAGCGCGACCTCGACATCGGGCCGCCCGGCCAGCTCGAGAATCGCCAGGCTGTTCGTGGCGACCTGACGCGCCTCGATGTTACCCGACACGCAGGTCACGCCCAGCAGCTCGGCATCGGGCGAGCCAGCCGCATACAGGAGCGCCAGGCTGTCGTCGATCCCGGTGTCGACGTCGAGGACCAGCGCCGTCCGTTCGGTCATGACCAACTGGATGCTAGCCGCGCGCCGCCATCACCCGCAGGGTAGCCGGCAGCGTCGCGCCTACACTTCGGCGCGTGGACAGCCCGTCACCGATCCTGCCGCCGGCCGTCATCGGCATCCTGGGTGGCGGCCAGCTTGGGCGAATGCTGGCCATGGCGGCAAGGGCGATGGGCTACGGCGTGGTCGTCCTTGACCCGGACCCGGACTGCCCGGCCGCGGCACTATCGGACGAGGTGGTCGTCGGGTCGTACCACGACGTCGCTGCGGCGCTGTGTCTGGCCGATCGCGCTGACGTCGTGACCTATGAGCTGGAACACGTCGCGGCCGAGGTGGTCCAGGCGATTGCCGGCCGCCGGCCCGTGCGACCCGGCCCGGTGCCCCTCAGCGTGACCCAGGATCGCCTGGCCGAACGGCGCTTCATCGAGGCGGCCGGCGTGGCCGTCGCGCCATGGCGCGAGGTCAGCACGCCCGAAGAGGCGCGGCAGGCTTCCATCGACCTCGACCTGCCGCTCCGTCTCAAGCTGCCGATCGGTGGCTACGATGGCCGCGGCCAGGTCCGAATTACCGCGCCAGCCGACTTCGACGACGCCTGGGAGAGACTGCGCAGGCCAGCCGGTACGGCCCTTTTGGCGGAACGCGAGCTCGACTTTGCCCTGGAGCTCTCGGTCGTCGTTGGGCGCGGCATCGACGGCGGAACCGCTGCCTTCCCGATCGCCCGGAACGTGCACGATGCGGGGATCCTCATCGAGACGGTGGCGCCGGCACCGGTCAGTGTCGACGTCGCCGAGCGCGCCCTGGTCATCGGGGAGCGGCTGGCCGTGGCCATGGATCTGTGCGGCACGCTCACCTCCGAGCTGTTCCTCCTGCACGACGGATCGCTCGTGGTCAACGAGCTGGCGCCTCGAGTGCACAACAGCGGCCACTGGACGATCGAGGCTGCCGCGACCTCCCAATTCGAGCAACACATCCGGGCGATCTGCGGGCTCGGCCTTGGGTCTGCCGACTTGCTCTCACCGGCGGCCACAGTCAACCTCCTTGGACGCGGCCCGCGTCGCGACGCGCACGTCCTTGGCACGGCCGCAGCGCTGGCCGACCCGGCCGTCCACCTCCACCTGTACGCCAAGCGGCACGTCTTCGAACGCCGCAAGATGGGCCATCTCACCGCACTCGGCTCAACGGTCGAGGAGGCGCTCGCCAGGGCCCGCGCCGCGCTCGCCGAGTTGCACTGGGACGAACGCACCACGACGAAGGAGGGCAGGTGAGCGGAGGGAGCGTGCGCGGATTCCGTGATCCGATGGTCGGGATCGTTGCTGGCAGCCGCTCGGACTTCCCGGTGCTCCGGGGAGCGGTCGAGGTGCTGGACGAGCTTGACGTTCCGTCGGAGCTCAGGGTTGTGTCCGCCCACCGAACCCCCGACCGACTGTTCAGCTACGCCGAGGGTGCGGCCGGTCGCGGCATCGAGGTGATCATCGCCGGGGCCGGCGGGGCTGCCCACCTGCCCGGGATGCTGGCGGCAAAGACGATCCTGCCGGTGATCGGTGTCCCGATTCCGACCGAGCACCTCGGCGGCCTGGACTCGCTCCTGTCGATCGTTCAGATGCCGCGCGGCGTGCCGGTCGCGACCGTCGCCATCGGTAATGCCACGAACGCGGGGCTCCTGGCGGCCGCGATCCTGGCGCTGTCGGACGAGGCGCTTGCCGAACGCCTGGCGGCCTGGCGCGAACGGCTGACCCAGGCCGTCCTTGACGATCCATCGAGCCAGGGCCCGGAGCACGCCTGACCGCCCGACGGCGCCGCTACGCGCTGAGCTCGACCGGACTGATCGAAATCGAACGCAGCTCGCCGCCGCGCTCCACCCGCAGATCGAATCGGCGGCCGACCGCCTCGCCGATGAGTCGACGCTGGAGATCCGCGACGCCCTCGATCGGGGCGCCGTCGAGCTCGACCACGATGTCGCCGACCCGCAGCCCGGCCGACGCCGCCGGGCTCGGCTGCAGCAGCTGGACGACCTCCAGGCCGCGCGGCCGCCCGAGCCGCTCGGCGAGTGCCTGACCCAGTGGACGAGTCCCGCCCACGATCCCAAGGAAGGCGCGTCTGACCCGCCCCTCCGTGATCAGCGCATCGAGGATCCGGCGGGTCGAGGCATCGATCGGCACCGAAAGGCCCAGGCCGATGCCTGCAACTGCGGTGTTGATCCCGACAACGCGGCCGCGCGAGTCGGCCAGCGCGCCACCGGAATTCCCGGGATTGAGCGCCGCGTCGGTCTGGATGACGTTCTCGACCAGCCGGCTGGCCCGTCCGTCTCGCGCGGCCAGCGAGCGGCCGAGCGCGCTGACCACGCCGGCGGTCACCGTGCCCGCGAAGCCGAGGGGGTTGCCAATGGCCACCACCAGCTGACCGACCCGCAGCCGTGCGGCGTCGCCGAGGGGCGCCGGCCGAGGTTCACCACCCGTCGTCCTGACCACCGCAAGGTCCGACAACGCGTCGCGCCCCACCACCTGGAAGGGCAGTTCAGCGCCGTCCACGAACGTGGCCGTCCCCTGGTCCGAGCCGGCCACGACATGAGCCGATGTCACGAGGTGCCCAACCGGTTCGATCGCGACCGCCGAACCGGCGCCGGCAGCCGTCCAACCGCCCATCTGACGGCTGACCCGCAGGCTGGCGACCGATGGGATCAGGCGCTCGGCGGCCGTCGATACAGCCACCGAGTAGGCATCGAGAACGTCGCTGTCGTCCAGATCGTCAAACTCCGGACGCTCCGGACGCTCCGTGCGCTCCAGGCCACCCCGAGGTGCCACGGCGACCACGCTTACGCCTCGCCGGTCGCCGCCGCGCCACCGCCCACCTGGACGGAGCGCTCGTCATTGCCGCGCACCACCTTCAGCTCGAATGGCAGGTCCAGGGCCCCGAGTGCCGCGAAGAGATCGTCGGCGTCGCCGATCGCTCGTCCGCCGGCCTCCACGATGAGGTCCCCGGCCTCGATGCCCGCCGTGGCCGCCAGGCTGCCGTCCTCGACGCCCCGGACCAGGATGCCGTCCCTCTCCGGCAGGCCGACCGAGCGGCGCATCCGTCGCGCGACGTGTGACGGGGCGACCGCAACGCCCAACCGGGCGCGACTGGGCGACTCGCCGCGAGCCAGGGCATCCACCCTCGCACGCAGGCCGGCGTCGGCCGGGAGAGCCAGGTAGAAGCCCTCGCCGATTCGGTTGGTGTTCAGCCCCACGAGCCGCCCATCCGCATCGAGCAGCGCTCCGCCGGACGATCCGGGCGCGAGCGGCGCGGTGTGCTCGACGCTGCCATCGATCCGCCGACCGCCCGGTCCGCGGAATTCGCGGGCGATCGCCGACACGAGGCCGAACGTCACGCGCGTGCCGCCGCCGTGGCTGGCTCCCGCGCCGAAGACCGCGGCCCCGACGTCGAGTCCTTCGCCGCTGCCCCACTCGAGGGTGGCGGCATCGGCCGTGTCAACATCGATCACGGCCAGATCGCCGTCGCTGTCCACGCCGGCGACGGTGCCGACGATATGACGGCGATCGGCAAACGTGACCGTCACCTCGCGACCGCGCAGGTTGTGGGCGTTGGTCAGGACCTTGCCGGATCCGATCACGACACCCGAACCGCGGCTGTCGCGACCGATCCCGACGATTGATGGACCGACTCGCTGTGCGACGGACGCGACGGCGGTCTGGAGTTCCTCGATGACGCTCATGACGGGTATCCGCTCCAATGCTTGCGAGGGCGATAGACTTGTTACTTGCAATCTACTACTGACTGGCTGCCGTGACAAGCCCCCAAACCACCCCTACCATCGAGCGAATGCCGCAACCCGCCGCGCGACGTTCACCGTCGCCGCTCGAAGCCGCTCTGGGCCGCGTCGGTGACCGCTGGAGCCTGCTGCTGGTCGAGGCGCTCCTGGATGGGGCGCGTCGCTTCAACGAATTGGCCGAGGCCATCCCGACCATCGCCCCGAACATCCTCACGGACCGGCTGCGGCGCCTCGAACGCGAGCGGATCGTTGTCGCCACCCCTTACCAGGAGCGGCCACCGCGGATGTCCTACACCCTTACCGCGGATGGCCGGGAGTTGGCATCGGCCCTGCGCCTGCTCGCCGACTGGGGCGGCCGACGGTCCGATTCCGTCGAACCCCTCCACCACGAGTTGTGTGGCACGGCTCTCGAAACGCGCTGGTGGTGCCCGACCTGTTCCGTCTCGGTCGATGACCCGGAGGCCGCGGAGACGCGCTCGTTCTGAAATCGGAGGCCCTCGCTACACTCGCGGCCATGGACGACGAACGCTGGGAACCCGGCAGGAGACTCCCGCCGAGCCTTCAGGGTCTACCTCCGCGTTCCGTCCCGGAAGTCGCCCCGACACCGCTGCAGCGGCACTACATCAACCTCAGCGTGGTCGTGCTGGTGTGCGGCGCCATCGCGATCACGGCCCTGGAACTGGGCGCCCCCCTGTCCAGCCCGTTGGTCAAGCTGTGCACCGTGGTCGCTGCGCCGCTCCTGGTGGTCACCACCGCCGATGCCGTCGTCCGCATCTGGCGATCGGCCTGGGCGTGGATGCCGATCGACCGGACGAAGGGCCTCTTCCGGATGGCCTGGGTCGTGGTCAGCCTGATCGGCGTGGTGGCCCTGATCGCCGCATCGATCGCGGTCCTGATGGCGTGAGCGGCTGTTGATGGCGGACGAGTTCGAGCGCGGCCGGGACGGTCGCTCCACGGACCTGCCGTCGGGCGGCGGCGTTCCAGCCTGGTTCGCGGCGAACCTGAACTTCTGCTCGCGCTGCGGCGCGCCATTGCGTGTCGGCTCGGTGCCCGACGATGACCGCCAGCGCCTGGTCTGCCTGGGCTGCGGCCACGTGGCCTACGTCAACCCCCGCCTGGTGGTTACCACGTTGCCCATCACCGATGCCGGCGAGATCATCCTGATCCGGCGCGGGATCGACCCAGGCCGTGGTTCGTGGGCGCAGCCAGGCGGCTTCCTGGAAGTCGACGAAACGGTCAACCAGGCGGCCATCCGCGAGACCTGGGAGGAGACCGGACTGGTCGTGCAGCCGGGCGAGATCATCGGGCTGTACACGCGCCTCGAGGCGACCGTCGTGACGATCGCCTTCGAGGCGAACATCGTCGGCGGAAGCGCCGCCCCCACCCGCGAGGCGACCGAGATCGTCGCCTTCCCCCCCGACTCGATCCCGTGGCCCGAGATCGCGTTCAACACCACGATCTGGGCGCTGCGCGACTGGATCGACCTGCGCCGCCCGGAACTCAGGCCAGCCGGAGGCGGCTGGCGCTGATCAGCGGGACGAACCCTCAGCTCAGGTCGATGAAGACGTTCTTGGTCTCGGTGTACAGGTCCAGGGCGGACATGCCCAGCTCACGTCCGATGCCGGACATCTTGTAGCCGCCGAAGGGCGCCTCGGAATGGACCGAGTTGTTCGAGTTCACGCTGATGACCCCGGCCTGGAGCGCCTTGGCCGCCCGCAGCGCCTTGCCGATGTCGCGGCTCCAGATCGACCCGGACAAGCCGTACGGGGTGGCGTTGGCCAGGCGCAATGCCTCCTCTTCAGTGTCGAACGCGATGATCGAGACGACCGGCCCGAAGATCTCCTCGCGGGCAATGCGCATGTCGTTGGACACCCCATCGAAGACGGTCGGCATCAGGAAGGCGCCAGCTGCCAGGGCCGGGTCATCGGGCGGGCCACCGCCCAGGATCAGGTTGGCCCCCTCGGCCTGCCCGATCTCGATGTAGTCGGTGACCCGTTCGCGCTGCCTGAAGCTGACCAGGCTGCCCATCTCGGTCGCGTCGTCGGCCGGATCGCCGACCTTCACCTTGCGGGTGGCGGCCGTGAACAGCTCGACCACGCGTTCGTGGGCGGATCGCTCGACCAGGATGCGGCTGCGCGCGCAACAGTCCTGACCGGCGTTGTCGAACACGGAGTATGGCGATTCGCGGGCGAACTTCTCCAGGTCGGCGTCGGCGAACACGACGTTCGGGCTCTTGCCGCCCAGCTCCAGCGAGATCTTTTTCACGTTGCCGGCAGCCAGGCGCATGATCTCCTGGCCGGTTGCGGTCTCACCCGTGAACGCCACCTTGCCGATGCCCGCGTGGCCGGCGATGGATGCTCCGGCCGTTCCACCCGGACCCGTGACGACGTTCAGGACGCCGGCCGGAATGCCGGCCTCGAGGGCCAGCTCAGCGAGCCGGATCGCGGTCAGCGGGGAGTAGCTCGCGGGCTTCAGGATGGCCGTGTTCCCGGCGGCCAGCGCCGGCGCGACCTTCCACGAGGCCATGTACAGCGGGAAATTCCAGGGCACGATCAGGCCGACCACCCCGATCGGCTCGCGCAGGGTCAGGTCCAGCCCGGGCCTGGAAACCGGGATCGTCTGGCCGAAGATCTTGTTCGCGGCGCCCGCGTAGTAGTCGAACACCAGGCTGGTCCCGGTGACTTCACCGCGTGCCGCCACGATCGGCTTGCCAATGTTACGGCTCTCCAGCTGGGCCAGCTCCTCCGTGTTCGCCTTGATCAGGGCGGCGAGCTTGGCCAGGCTCCGGCCGCGCTTGCCAGCCGCCCAGTTCGCCCATCCCCTGCGATCGTCGAACGCGGCCTGGGCCGCAGCGACCGCGCGATCCACATCCTCGCGGCCGCCCAGCGGCGCCGTGGCGATGACCGTTCCGGTCGCCGGATTGATCACGTCGAACGTCTGCCCGTCGGCCGCCTCGACGGATTCGCCGCCGATGACCATGCGCACGGTTGTCGGAGCGGGTGCGCCCTGGACCAGGCTGGTGTCAGATTCGGTCGTCATCGGGCTGACCTCGGGTCCTTCGGTCGCGGTCGTGAACTGGCGCGATGATACGCCTGCTGCGCTCAACTTCGGTCGTGACCGTAGACGTCACGCCGCAGGCCGGTCACGATGCCGCTCAACTCCGGCCCGGACACGCCCATCCGTTGGAGCGCGTGGCGTGCGAGCTCGAAGGCGGCCTCGGCGTCCGGGTCAGCCAGCCGGCCCACCCCCAGCTGACGCAACGCATCGACCTGGCGCTTGCCCCTGGCGCGCGACCCAATCGACAGGCGAGGATTGATCTTCAGTGCCCGCTCGGTGGCGAGGCGAGCGGTCAACGGGTCGCCAATGGCCACGATCAGGATGCGCGCCCGCTCCAGGTCGAGGCGTCTCAGGATCTCGGGATTCGCGGCATCGCCGAACACGTTGATCGTGCCCAGCCGCCTGACGCTCTCCAGGCGGCGAGCGTCCCGGTCGACGACCACGCAGCGGAAGCCGCGCAACCGCACGGCGTGAACAACGACCTGACCGACTCGCCCCGCTCCCAGGACCACGACCGTCGGTCGGCGCGCCTCGTCATCCTGGCCGATGGCGCGCTCGGTTCGAGACTGGTCTGCCGAACCCGCCCGTGAAGACGCCATTGCGGCGGCCGGGTTGGGCGACCCCACCGGTTCGCCGCCGACCCGCTGCTGGCGCAGGATCAGGATGTTCGCCAGCCGGCCAACGAACGGGCTGAGCAGGATGCTGACGACGGCCGTTCCGAGCACCAGGTTGTAGGCGCGGTCGCCAACCAGGCCAAGGTCAAATGCGTTGTCGGCCAGGATGAAGCTGAACTCGCCCACCTGGGCCAGGAGAGCTCCCAGCATGACTGCCGACCGTCCCGGCAGGCCGAGCCCGCGTCCAAGCGCGGCCGTCAGGATCCCCTTGCCGGCCACCGCGATGAGGATGAGCAGGGCAACCGGTCCCGCATCGGCCAGCAGCGCCGCCGGATCGACCAGCATTCCGACCGATACGAAAAAGAGGACCGCGAACAGGTCGCGGAACGGCGTGACCTCGGCGGCCGCCTGGTGGGCCAGCTCCGACTCCGAGATGAGCAGTCCGGCGACGAATGCACCGAGCGCCAGCGACAACCCGAAGATGGCACTCGAGATGAAGGCCGTCAACAGCGCTGTGGCGAACACGGTCAGCAGGAACAGCTCGTTCGATCCCAGCCGGGCAACGGTCCCGAACGCCCAGGGCAGGAGCCGGGTCCCGACCACGTAGGCCAGCGCCAGGAACGCGCCGGCCTTGGCCATGGCCAAGGCGAACGGGAGCACCACGTCGCCGCCGGCCAACGGTGGCAGGGCCACGATGAACACGATCGTGGCGATGTCCTGGACGATCGACCAGCCGATGGCGGCACGACCGTGGAGGCTGTCGAGCTCCCCGCGGTCGAGCAGGGACTTGAGCACTACCAGCGTGGATGACAGCGACAGGCACGCCCCGACCACCAGGGCCTCGCGCAGGTCCGACCCAAGCCCGACCATGATCGCGGCGCCGACGACCAGCACCACGACGACCTGGGCCGCGCCGCCGGGCAGGGCCACCCGGCCAACGTCGCGCAACTCCTGGATGGAGAATTGCACCCCCAGCGCGAACAGCAGCAGGACCACCCCGATGTCGGCCAGGACCGTGATCCGCTCCACGTCGCCGACGAAGCCCGGCGTGAACAGCCCGATGGCGATGCCGGCCAGGAGGTAGCCGAGGATTGCCGGTTGGCGCAGGCGAACGGCGATCGCGCCGCCGACAAGCGCTGCCGCGACCACCCCGCCGAGGTCGAGGATGAAGCGCAGCTGCTCGGTCAGCTCGAGCGTCGGCAGCGCGGGCGGGTCGAACATCGCCGCCGGCTCAGGTGAAGTCCGGTGCGGCTCCCGGGATTGGCACGGCCGGCGCGTCGCCAGCCGCTTCCGTCGCGACGATCGCGGCGCCGATGATCCCGGCGTCGTTGCGCAGCTGCGCGGCAACCACCGGACAGCGCACGGTCAGGCGCGGAATAAACCGGTCGGCCTGCTTGCTCACCCCGCCGCCCAGGACAATCAGGTTCGGCCACAGCAACTTGTCGATCCGGTCGAGGTGTTCGTCGAGATCCTGGGTCCAGGCCTTCCACGACAGGCCGCGCCGCACGCGAGCCACCGCGGCGGACCGGCGTTCGGCCGGTCGACCGCGAATCTCCATCTGGCCGAACTCCGTGTTCGGGACGAGGATGCCGTCCATGAAGATGCCCGAACCCACCCCCGTGCCGAGGGTCAGGAAGATGACCAGCCCGGGCTGATCCCGACCGACGCCAAAGCGCATCTCGGCGATTCCTGCGGCATCCGCATCGTTGACGATGCTGACCGGCCGGCCGGCCGCTTTGCGAAGGCGGTCCAGGACCGGGAAGCCGATCCAGGCCTGATCGATGTTGCCGGCGAACTTGAGCGTGCCGTCCATGGTCACGCCGGGCAGCCCCACGCCCACCGGCGTGGTTGGCCCCAGCCCGCCGGCCCTGGCCAGCCGCTTGGTGAGCCGTCCGATCGTGGCGATGACGGCCTCCGGCGTCGACGGGTTGGGGGTCGCGACCCGCAGGCGCTCGGAGCGGAGGCGGCCGGCCTCCACGTCCACCACCGCGGCCTTGATCCCGCTGCCGCCAACGTCGATGCCGATGGCGATCCGGCCGGTCGCCATGTCGGGCCCCTCCTCCGTCATCGTCAGCCTCCCGCCGATCAGAAGTAGTTGACCGTGATACCGCCGTCGACCACCAGTGACGCGCCGTTCGTCCAGCGCGACTCATCCGACGCCAGGTAGATCGCCATCTGGACGATCTCTTCAGGCTTGCCGAAGCGGCCGGACGGATTCCGGGCGAGGCGGAGATTCCTGGCGGACTCATCCTTGAGCAGCCAGTCCATCAGCAGCGGTGACTCGACCGGACCCGGGCAGATCGCGTTCGTCCGAATGCCCTTCGGCCCGAATTGGACAGCCAGGCTGCGGGTCAGCGACAGGACCGCGCCCTTCGATGCGGTGTAGGCGTCCTGGGGAACACTGCAGCCCAGGATCGCCACGAAGCTGGCGATGTTGATGATCGAGCCACCACCGCCCGCGATCATCGCCGGGATGCCGTACTTGCAGCCCAGGAAGACGCCCCGAACGTTGACCGCCATCACGGCGTCCCAGGTCGCGACGTCGGTGTCGGTCACGGAGTGGTCCGCCTCGGGCATGACACCCGCGTTGTTATAGAGACAGTCGAGCCGGCCGTAGCTTGCGACGGCATGCTCGACCATCGCCCGTGCGTCGGCCTCTCTGGAGACGTCGGTTCGCACGAAGGTGGCCTCGCCCCCGGCCGCCCGAACGAGCTCCACCGTCTCGTTCCCCGCGGCCTCGCTGTACTCGGCGACCACGACCCTTGACCCCTGGCCGGCGAACAGCTGGGCGGCGACGCGGCCCATGCCGCTGCCGGCCCCGGTGACGATCGAGACCTTGCCCTCGAGTCGCATCGCACTCCCTGTCACGTGGCGTCGCCGTCAGAGTAGCGCCCGGCTGGGGGCGACGACGGCCCCATCGGAACGCAGCCTGCAATGGCGTTGCGATTCAGACACAGGGGTGATCCCGATCGACCAGCCGCGCGCATAGCCTGTCGTGACCTTCCCCACGGTTCCCGACAATGGCGCGATCGTGCGCCCGCCGTTCGCGGGTCGAGCCCGATACGCCGCCGCTGCGCTCGGCGGCTTTCTCGCCGCGGCGATCGCCGTTACGGTCGGTCACCTCGTGGCGGTCATCATCGCGCCGGCCGCGTCGCCGCTCCTGGCGCTCGGCAGCACGTTCATCGATCTGACCCCCGAATGGCTCAAGTCGTTCGCCATCCGCACCTTCGGCGTCAACGACAAGATGATCCTGCTCGGTGGGATGGTGCTCACCCTGGCCTTCGTGGCCATCGCCGTCGGCATCGTCGGGCTGCGCCGGCCACGCCTCGCCGTAGCCGCGATTGCCGGGTTCGGCCTGGTCGGCGCGATCGGGGCCGCGCTCAGGCCCGCTGCGTCCGAGCTGAGCGTGATCCCGTCCCTCATCGGAGCCCTCGCCGGGATCGCCGGTCTGGTCGCCCTCCAGCGTGAGGCGGCCGGTCCCACTTCGGACACGGCCGACGTCGCGGCTGCCGCGGACGCCCGGTCGGATGCCAGCGTTGGCTCGCGTCGCCGTTTCCTGGCCGCCAGCGCCGCGGTCGGGGCGCTCATTGCCGGGTCCGGCGGACTGGGTGTCTTCCTTGCCGGTCGGCGGGCCTCGACCGCGGTCGGCGCGGGCAGTTTCACGCTCCCAGCCCCGCTCGAGCCGGCCACCGTCATCCCGGCCGGTGCCGATCTCGGGATCGCCGACGTCGCCCCGTTCATCACCCCCAACGACCAGTTCTACCGGGTCGACACGGCGCTCGAGGTCCCGGCCATCGCCGCGATCGACTGGCGCCTGCGCATTCACGGCATGGTCGATCGCGAAATCAACCTGACCCTGGCGGAGCTGCTCGAGCTGCCCTCGATCGAACGCGACATCACCCTCACCTGCGTTTCCAACCAGGTGGGCGGTGAGTATTCCGGCAACGCCCGCTGGATCGGCATCCCGTTGGGAACCGTCCTCGACGAGGCCGGGATCCAGGCCGGCGCCGACCAGATCGTCTCGCGCTCGATCGACGGCATGACCATCGGCACACCGACCGCGGTGGCCCTCGATGGTCGCGACGCGATGCTCGCGGTGGCCATGAACGGCGAGCCACTCCCCCAGGTCCACGGCTACCCCGTCCGGCTCATCGTGCCCGGCCTGTACGGCTACGTGTCCGCCACCAAGTGGCTGGTGGAACTGGAACTCACCACCTTCGACGCCTACGACCCCTATTGGGTGGAGCGCGGCTGGTCGAGGGAAGCGCCGATCAAGACGATGTCCCGGATCGACGCGCCCCGCGCCCTGGCCAGGATCCCGGCCGGCAAGGTTGCCATCGGCGGCGTCGCCTGGGCCCAGCAACGAGGCGTCGAGCGCGTCGAGGTCCGCGTTGATGGCGGCGCCTGGGGCGAGGCCCAGCTGGGCAGTGTCGACACGATCGACACCTGGCGCCAGTGGGTCTTCGAGTGGGACGCCCTGAGCGGCAACCACACCCTGGAGGTGCGGGCCACGGACGCGACCGGCAAGACCCAGCCGGAGGAACGCGCCGAGCCCTTCCCCAACGGGGCCACCGGATGGCACTCCGTCGTCGTGACAGTGACCTGATCCGGCCATTCAACGTCGTCCGGGCAGATGCGCCGGGCGGTCAATCCAGTCAACGGGTACGGCCAACAGAGCGGTCCGGACCCACCAGCAAGGAGAACCTGTGAACAAGCAGAATCGGACACGAGCCTTCGCCGGCCTGGTCCTCGCCGCAACATTCGTCGGGGCATGCTCGACTCCCGCGGCGTCGACCGCCCCGGTTGCCACCGCCGCTCCATCGGCCAGCGCGGCCGTGGTGGACGACGCGCCGTTTGGTCCCGCCTGCGCCTCGGTCCCGACGACCGGCGCCGGCAGCTTTGAAGGCATGGCGACCGATCCGGTCGCGACCGCCGCCTCGAACAACCCGGCCCTCGCGACCCTCGTTACCGCCGTCACTGCGGCAGGCCTGGGCGACACGCTCAACACGGCCAAGGACATCACCGTCTTCGCGCCGGCCGATAGCGCCTTCGCGGCGATGGACCAGGCGACCCTGAGCGCGGCCCTGGCCGATCCCAAGGGCCTGCTCACCACGGTCCTCACCTACCACGTCGTCTCGGGTCGACTGACCCCGGAGATGCTGGCCGGCACCCAGACCACGCTTCAGGGCGGCACTCTCGAGGTGACCGGCAGCGGTGAGGACTTCACCGTCAACGGCACTGCCAAGGTTGTCTGCGGCAACGTCCAGACTTCCAACGCCACCGTCTACATCATCGACGGCGTCCTCCTCCCGCCGGCGAGCTGACCATCGTCGGGCAGGCCTGGGGGCAGGCCCGATCCGAAGGTCTGGCGAAAGGCCGGATCACGGACCAGCTTCGGCTGGCACCGGGTCCGGCCTTCGCGCGTCCGTCCTGGCTACCCCCGCTCCAGGTACCGCCCGCGCTCCCACGGGTGGACGATCGAGTCGTAGGTCTCCTGTTCGACGCGGGCCGCGTTGAGGTAGTGGTCGACCACGTCCTGGCCGAGGATCTCGACCGCGGCCTCGGAGCGCTCCAGCGCCTGGATCGCTTCGTACAAGGCCCTCGGCATGCGCTCCACGCCGGTCGCCAGGTAGCCGTTGCCCTTGAACTCGGGATCCAGCGGCAGCCCGTGCTCGATGCCGTACAGCCCGGCGCCGATCATCGCCGCATAGGTCAAGTAGGCATTCATGTCGCCGCCAGGGAAGCGATCCTCGACATGGAGGCCATCGCCACGCCCGACCAGCCGGAACCCGGTGGTCCGGTTATCGCGACCCCACACCACGTTGACCGGCGCCCACGACAGCGACGCGTAGCGCTTGTAGGAATTGATGAACGGAGCGATGAACACAGCCAGCTCGCGCGAGAGCTTCATCATCCCGGCCAGGAAGTGCTGGCCGACCTCGGACAGACCGTATGGACCGGCCGGCGCGTCATCGGCGGCATGCATCAGGGGTACGTCCCGGACCGCGTCCCACAGGCTCATGTGGAGGTGACCCGACGATCCGGTCCAGCGATGGTCGGGCTTGGCCATGAACGTGATGCTCCAGCCGTTCAGATAGGCGATCTCCTTGGCTCCGTGCTTGAAGACGACGCTCCGATCCGCGGACTCGAGAACGTGGTCGTAGCGGATGTTCACCTCGTGCTGGCCGTTGGCCGCCTCCCCCTTGCTGAACTCGATCGGCACATCGGCGGCGGTCATCTGGTTGCGCAACAGGCGATGAAGCGGCTCCGCCTTCGTCGCCTGGAGCAGGTGGTAGTCCTCGTTGTAATGGCCGAACGCACGCGGGACCGGGTGACCGCGCTCGGCCAGGTCTTCCCACGAGTCCCTGAGGACGTAGAACTCGAACTCGGAGCCCGCCTTCACGGCGTAGCCCTTCTTCAGGGCGGCGGCCACCTGGCCCTTGAGGATGGTCCGCGGCGCAATCGAGATCTCCTCGCCGGTTTCCTCGTCGACCACGTCGGCGAGGACCATGGCCGTCCCGGGCAACCACGGCAGGACCCGGAGCTGATCCCAGACTGGCTCTGCGATCCAGTCGCCGTAACCGGTCTCCCAGTTCATCAGCCTGTACCCCTCGGGCGTGTTCATCTCCATGTCCGTGCCCAGCAGATACGTGCAGAAGTGGGCACCGTGGGAGATGACCCCGTCGAGGAAGGCCTGGCCCTGGACGCGTTTACCCATCAGCCGGCCCTGCATATCCGCGATGGCGACCACGATCGTGTCGATCTGTCCGCCGCGGACCAACGCCTCGAGCTCGATGAGTCGGGGGTGCTTTGCGCCGT
>JBKKDW010000079.1:0-5272 GCA_046708025.1 Candidatus Limnocylindrales bacterium | reverse complement strand
CGGGCGGGTAGAACGTGTCGACGATCCGCTGCCGGTCGATGCCCATGGCGATCGCCTGGCGGATCTTCTCGTTCTTCCAGAAGGGCTTGGTGTTGTTCATCCCCAGGTACATGACATTGAGCGCGGTCCGGGGGTGGAGCTGGAGCTCCGGATTGGCCTTGATCGCCTCGAAGTCGTCGGCGCCCGGGTTATCGATTCCGTCGACATTGCCCGATGTCAGCTCAACGAGCCGCTGGGCGGCCTCGCTGCTCCAGCGGATGATCGCGTTCGGGGTCTTGGGCGGGTCGCCCCAGTAATCCGGGTTGGTCTCGAGCGCGATGTCCGAGCCGGACGTCCATGCCTTCAGCTTGTACGGTCCGGTGCCGTTCGGGTTGCGCACGAGGGCCTCGCCGCCACCGCCGGTCTCCTCGAGATAGCCGGCGTCCTGGATGGCCAGTGACGAGAACGCGATCTTCGAGAGGAAGGCTGCGTCCGGCTTGCACAGGTTGAACTCGACGGTCCGTGCGTCGATCGTCTTGATCAGGCCGACCTGGCCCGCGTAATCGGGGATGTCGCAGGCCGAGCTGCCATCCTCCGGGTAGGTCATTGCCGTGAACGGCTCGACTGATGCCGGCGCCTCGGTCGGCGCCGTCGTTGCCGGCGCGCTCGCGCTCGGGGACGTTGCCGCGGTGCCGCACGCTGCGAAGACGAGCGCCATGGTCGCGGCCAATGCCGCGAGTGGCGACCACTTCGGTGATCGGTGCATCCTGGTCCTCCTCATGCGCCCCTCGGCCGGACACTCGGTGCTCCCTTGTCCGGCAACTACCAGGGGCAGTCGGCGAAGCCTAGCATCAGGTGCGGGCAGCTGCTAGTCCTCGGTCGCGCGGGCGTGATCAACTGGGCGGGTTCAGGAGGCCTCCGAACGTGTCGATGAACGGCCGGAAGCTGCCCTCGCGACTGCGATGCTGCGGATGCTCAGCGTCCCACTGGACCGCGAACGAGAGGACGATGTCGTTGGCATCGAGTGCCTCCCCGTCGTGGAAGGCGACGCCCGCGCGGAGCGTGCACGTCCAGATCGTCAACTCCGGGTTGGGTTCACAGCTCTCGGCCAGGGCCGGCGAGACCGAGGCGCCGCCTGAATCGAAGGCATACAGGCCCTCGGTCAGCTGGGCGCACACGAGCCGGGCGACCGGATCGGTCTCGTCGGCGCAGTACAGCCCCGGGGGTTCGGCACCCGCGAGCCAGGCGAGCTGGCCGCGATCTCCCGCCTTCATCGAGGCGAATCGATCGTGGCCCATCGGTGACGATGCGGGCCCCTCGACGTCGGCCCGGTAGCCGGTCACCGATCCGGCGTGGGCGATCGGAATCATCGGGACCTGCGTCCGGATGGCCACGTTCGCGTCGGTGTAGGCCATGGCTCGAACAGCCGGATCCGTCGTGGCCGCAGCAGCCGCCAGCGCGGCGACGATGGCGGCGTTTGGCTCGCCGAATTCGCGCGACGCTCGAGCCCCGAAGTGCGGGTCGAACAGCGTCGAGAGATCAGGGATCGACTGGGTACGTCCGAGGAGGTGGATCCCGTCGGCCCGACCCTCGTCGACCATCGTCAGGAAGGCGTCGTCGGCGACAACCTCCAGTTCCGCCCGAATGTTCAGGTTGTCGAGCAGCTGCGCCTGGAGCGCCATGGCCACCCCGGTTGGATCGGGCAGGTAGGGGCGCACGACGTCGCGGTACTGGATGGTCGTGGCGAACCCGTCCGGGTAGCCGGCGTCGGTCAGCAACTGTTGCGCGGTGGCGCGATCAAACTCGTACCAGCCGTCGCCGTTGCATCCCGTTGACCTCGCGGATAAACGCCTGGTCGCCATCCAGGTCGGGGTCGACGTGCGCATCGAGCCATTGGGTGTCGTTGATCGCGAATGCCGCCAGGGCGAGCCTTGATCGGAAGACGATGTCCGGGGCACACAGATCGAAGACGACGGTGAGCGCATCCATGGCCCGGATTCGCCGGAGGCTGCCGGAGTACGGCGCATGATCAGGGTCGGGCGCTCCTGCCTGGTCGCACGGGGCCGGGCCGTCCGGCGGATAGGCCATCGGGATGAACGGGCCGGTGCTGCCGGCGGCGGACGGCGGCGGCTGGCTGCCGGCCGGCGTGCCCCGGTTCGCCGGCTGGCTCGACTGGCCACAGGCGACCGCCACGAGTGCGGCGGCCGCGAGGATCGGTGTGGCCCGCCGGCGCCGACTCGGAGAACGGGACATGTGGGCGGAAGCCTAGCATCGTCGCCCGCGGAGGCTTCGCGTATGCTCGGGATCGTGCAGCCCGTCCGAATCGCCCTTGCCCAGATCGCCCCGCGGCTCGGGGATCTCGACCAGAACCTGGCTCGCCATCACGAGTTGCTGCGAGAGGCCCGCGACGTGGGCGCCGGGCTGGTCGTCTTCCCGGAACTGGGCCTGACCGGCTACCTGCTCCAGGATCTGGCCGCGGAAGTGGCGATGCGCCTCGACGATCCGCGCCTGGCTGCCCTGGCGGCCGCGACGACGAACCTTTCCGCGGTCGTCTCGTTCGTCGAGGAGTCGGCCGATCATCGCCTGTTCATCTCGGCCGGCCTGTTCGAGAACGGTGAATTGCGGCACGTCCATCGCAAGCTCTTCCTGCCGACCTACGGGTTGTTCGACGAGCGTCGGTTCTTTGCGCCCGGAGATGCGCTCCGTGCCGTGCCGTCGCGGCTGGGCGTGGGCGTTGGCATCGCCGTCTGCGAGGACTTCTGGCATCTGACCGTCGCCCAGCTGCTGGCCCTGGACGGGGCCCAGATCCTCATCAATATCTCGTCGTCGCCGGGCCGTGATCTGGCCGCCACCAACGAGGTGGGCCTGGGGACCACGACGTCCTGGCGGACCCTGATGCGCGCGTACGCCCAGCTGACAACCTCGTTCGTGATCTTCTGCAATCGTGTGGGAGTCGAGGAGTCGATCTCCTTTTGGGGGGGCTCGGAGGTCATCGCACCGTCGGGTCAGGCGCTATTCAGCGCACCGCTCTACGACGAGGGCCTGTTCACCGTCGACATCTCGCTGGCCGATGTCCGGCGCGAACGGATCACGCTGCCGCTCCTGCGTGACGAGCGGCTCGAGCTCCAGATCCGCGAGCTCGGCCGGATCGTGGCAGACCGGGCCGGCATGGCGCCAGACCCGAGCGCCGCGGGGCCGGTCGGCGCGCGAAGCGAGCGATGAGGGTGGCAAGCGATGACCGGGAACGGAACGTTCCGCCTTCGGTCGAGGTGTGCATGTGGCGACCATGATCGACGCCCGAACTTGCGGCGGCGTGGGGTCCGTGCCCCAGACGATCAACAACGACACGTTCAGCGCGAATCTGTCCGAATCCGTGCATCACGCGACCGGATCCGGCGCATCGAACCGGGTTCCAGGCGGACATGGTCACCCCACGCACAAGCAGGCAGGCCACAGGTGACCACGACCACCGAACCGTTCGAGCTACCGGTCGAGCTGGCCATCGATACCGACGTTGCCCGGCGGATCATCGTCGAGTTCATTCGGGGCCAGCTCCGTCAGGCCGGGTTCGAGCGGGCGGTCCTCGGGCTGTCGGGCGGGATCGACTCGGCCCTGGTCGCGTTCCTCGTCGCCGAGGCAATCGGGGCGGATCGGCTGCGAGCCGTGCTGATGCCCTACCGGACGTCGTCCCCGGTATCGCGAGCCGACGCCGAGACGGTCGTGTCGGTGCTCGGTTGCTCGAGTGAGGTCGTCGAGATCTCGGCGATGGTCGACTGCTACTTCGGCGCAGAGCCGTCGCCCGGCGCGGCGGGTCCCGAGGCCCTGGGCGCGAGCAGCCTGCGCCGGGGCAATTTCGCCGCGCGGATGCGCATGGCGGTGCTGTACGACCGCTCGGTCAGATTCGGGGGTCTCGTCGTGGGGACGGGCAACAAGACCGAGGTTCTGATCGGCTACACCACGGTCTTCGGGGACGCGGCGTGCGCGTTCAACCCGATCGGTGACCTGTACAAGAGCCAGGTCCGCCAGCTGGCCGTGGCGATCGGGGTGCCCGACGCCATCGTGCGCAAGGCTCCGAGCGCCGACCTGTGGCCGGGCCAGACCGACGAGGGCGAGGGCGGGTTCAGCTACCCCATGCTCGACCGGCTCCTTTTCTGGCGGATCGACAAGCGCCGCTCCGCCGACGAGGTGATCGCCCTCGGGTTCCACCCGGCGATGGTCGAGCGGGTGGATCGGCTGGTCGCCGGCGCCGAGTTCAAGCGGCAGGTCCCGCCGATCGCCAAGCTCGGGCCGCGCACGACCGGCGTCGACTATCTCTACCCGCGTCGGCGGCCCGGCTCGACACGCGGGTGACGCTCGCCGGCCCCGACGGCGCACCGGACGTTGGCGGCACGCTCTACGTCGTGGCCACGCCGATCGGCAACCTGGGCGATGTGACGCTGCGGGCCCTGGAGACTCTGCGCGCCGTCCCGCTGATCGCGGCCGAGGACACCCGGCACAGCCGCCGGCTGCTGGCCCGTCACGAGGTGTCGACACGGACCACCAGCTACCACGCCCGGAGCGGGCCGGAGCGCCTGGTCGCGCTGCTCGAGCACCTGCGCGGCGGCGCCGACCTCGCCCTCGTGACCGATGCCGGGACGCCGGCTGTCAGCGATCCCGGCGGCGAACTCGTGGCGGCGTGGGCGGCCGAAGGCGGCACCGTCGTGCCCCTCCCGGGCGCCTCGGCGGTCCTGGCTGCCGTGGCGGGATCGGGAGTCGCCGGTCCACGTTGGGCGTTCGAAGGCTTTCTGCCGCGAAAGGGCCGCGAACGGCGTGAACGACTGGCGCGGGTCGCCGCTGACGAACGTGGAACCGTCGTGTACGAGGCGCCCGGCCGAGTCGCGGCGACCCTCGCCGACCTCGCCGAGGCGTGTGGGCCGAACCGATCGGGGGCCGTGTGCCGCGAGCTGACGAAGCTCCACGAGACGATCGATCGCGGCTCCCTCGGCCGGTTGGCCGCGATGGCCGCGAGCGGCGAGATCCCGGCCCGCGGCGAATTCGCCTTGGTGGTCGGCGCGCAGCACGGCGGGGGAGCGCGGCCGCCGTCCGGGATGACTGTCGCCGACACGCTCGCGCGGGCTCGCGCCGAGGTCGAACGCCTGGTCGGCGAGGGGAGTGGTCGAAGCGAGGCCGCCCGTCGGGTCGCGACCGCGACCGGACTGCCACGCCGGCGCCTCTACAACGCCGAGAAAGCTCGATAGGACGGCGCGATGATCGCGTCCCCGCTGGGCGTGGCAGATAAGCCAGGGATCTGGAA
>JBKKDW010000078.1:0-2533 GCA_046708025.1 Candidatus Limnocylindrales bacterium | reverse complement strand
TCGGGGTGAACGGCGAAGCGTGTAGTCGAGCGCACCGCCGGGCAGGTGCATGGTCACCGACATCTCCGTGACTGTCACGATCGGATCGTGCCACGACGACCTCATTGGCGACTGCTACACTCCGCGTTCCGTGGGGCTATAGCTCAGTTGGAAGAGAACCTGCATGGCATGCAGGGGGTCCGGGGTTCGAGTACCCGTAGCTCCACCAACCGCGACGAGACAGCGAAAACCCTTGCCCCTCGCCGGCGCGGCGGGGGGTGAACTGTCTCCGAGGACAAACGTGAACGTGACCGAGACCGCCGAGCCTCGAACGACAGTCGAACGCTACGACCCGACCACCATCGAGCTGCGCTGGCAGGCTCGCTGGGCGGAGCTCGGCCTGCACGACACGGACCTTGCGGACGATGCGAAGCCCAGGTATTACCTGTTGACGATGTACCCGTACCCATCGGGCGACCTGCACATCGGCCACTGGTACATCGTGACGCCAAGCGATGCGCTGGCTCGCTTCCGGCGGATGCACGGGTTCAACGTCTTCTTCCCGATCGGCTTCGATGCGTTCGGGTTACCCGCCGAGAACGCGGCGATCAAGAACGGCGGACACCCGTTCCCGTGGACGATGTCGAACATCGAGACCATGCGGCGTCAGTTTCGCTCGATGGGCGCGACGTTCGCGTGGGGAGCCGAGGTCGTCACCGCCGACCCGAGCTACTACCGCTGGAACCAGTGGCTCTTCCTTCGCTTCCTGGAGGCCGGGCTGGCCTACCGCGCGATGTCCGCCGTGGACTGGTGCCCAAATGACGGAACCCTGGCCCGAGAGCAGGTCGAAGGCACGGAGCGGCGCTGCTGGCGCTGCGGCGCACTGGTCGAGAAGCGCGACCTGGAGCAGTGGTTCCTGCGCACGACGCGCTATGCCGACGAACTGCTCGACTTCTCCGGCATCGACTGGCCCGAGCCGATCCGGATCATGCAGACCAACTGGATTGGCCGCTCGGATGGCGCAGAGATCGACTTCGCGGTCGCGCCGGACGACCATCAGCCGGGCAGCGACGCCATTCGCGTTTTCACGACACGAGCGGACACACTGTTCGGGGCGACCTTCATGGTGCTCGCCCCGGAGCACCCGCTGGTCGCCCGCCTGGCCCATCCTGACCGGCGCGCCGAGGTCGGTGCCTATATCGAGCAGGCCCGTCGCAGGACGGAGATCGAGCGCCTCTCAACCGACCGCGCCAAGACCGGGGTCGCGCTCGGCGCCTTCGCAATCAACCCGATCAATGGCGAGCGGATCCCGATCTTCATCGCCGATTACGTGCTGGCCGGCTACGGGACGGGCGCGATCATGGCCGTCCCGGCCCACGACCAGCGGGACTTCGAGTTCGCGCGACAGTTCGACCTGGAGATCCGGAGGGTCGTGGCCGCGCCCGGCACGGAGGCCGCCGCGCCGATCGACGGCGCCTACGTCGCCCACGCCGCCGATGAGCGGCTGGTCAACAGCGATCGATTCGATGGCCTGCCCGCGGACGAAGGTGGCAAGGCGATCGTCACGTCGCTGGCCGCGCAGGGGCGCGCGGGGCCCAAGGTCACCTACCGCCTGCGCGACTGGCTGATCAGCCGGCAGCGCTACTGGGGCACGCCGATCCCGGTCATCTACTGCGATCGCGACGGGATCGTGCCGGTCCCGGCAGACGATCTGCCGGTCCGCCTGCCCGAAACTGTCGACTACGCAGGCAGCGGCGACAATCCGCTCAACCACGACGAGGCGTTTCTGCGGGTCGACTGCCCCCGCTGCGGCCAGCCGGCCCGGCGCGAGACGGACACCATGGATACGTTCGTCGATTCGTCCTGGTACTGGTACCGCTACCTGTCGCCCGACCACGCCGACGGACCCGTCGACCGGGCGTTGACCGACTGCTGGACGCCGGTCGATCAGTACACCGGCGGCGCGGAACACGCCGTCATGCACCTGCTCTATAGCCGCTTCTTCACCAAGGCCATGGCCGATTGCGGCTTGATCCGCCACCGCGAACCGTTCAGGCGCCTGTTCAACCAGGGCCAGATCCTGGGCGCCGACGGCGAACGGATGAGCAAATCGCGCGGCAACACGCAGGACCCCGACGAGCTGGTTGAGCGCTACGGTGCCGACACCGTCCGTCTGTTCCTGATGTTCATGGGGCCGTGGGACCAGGGCGGGCCATGGAGCCCAACCGGGATCGGTGGAGTCCATCGCTTCCTGAACCGGGTCTGGACGCTGGTCCTGGCCGGGCGCGGGCGAGAGCCGGGAGACCCCGACGCCGACCTGCCGGTGCTCCTGCCCGACACCGTCGACTACCGGGGCAGCGGCGAGAACCCGCTCAACCGCGACGAGGCGTTCCTGAACGTCACGTGTCCGCAGTGCGGCGGCCCCGCCAGGCGCCAGACCGACACGATGGACACCTTCGTCGACTCGTCGTGGTACTGGTACCGCTACCTCTCCCCTGGCAAGGACGATGCGCCGTTCGACCGCGCGACGGCCGATTCGTGGACACCGGTCCGG
>JBKKDW010000077.1:0-21547 GCA_046708025.1 Candidatus Limnocylindrales bacterium | reverse complement strand
GTGCCCGACGAGGCGCCCTTGTAGTCGTAGCCCATGATCACGATCGCATCGGCGCCACCCGGGGCGGTCGCCGCCTCGATCGGGTAGTTGCCGATGTAGCCGGTGGCATCGAAGGTGAGCTGTTAGCCCGGGGCTATCGCATCGAGCTCGGTGCTAACGGCCTGGACGAGTGCCGTGAACTCGTCGGCATAGGTCGACACGATCGGCTCGAAGTCCAGGTTGACCCCGTCGGCACCGCGATCACGAACTGCGGCCGCGATCTGGCGGGCCAGGTTCTGGCGTGCCGTCGGACTGCCGAGGAGGGCCTTCTGGCGAGTCACGCCGGCCGAATTCCAGGCGAAGCTCTGGATGGTCAGGACCACCCGGGTGTTGTTGGCGTGGGCGGTCTGGATGACCTCCGTCATCTTCGCACTGGTCCAGCCGCTCCAGCCGACCGTCGTCGAGCCGTCGCTGTTGCGGAGCTGGAGGTTGCCATCGGCTTCGGCCCCGACGCCGAAATAGGCGATGGTCGAGAGCTTCTCCCAGTCGAGGGTGGTTGAGCCATCGGAGAGTTCCCAGTACGGCAGGAAACCGAAGATTTCGCGGCGCAGACCGCCCGGATCGACGGCCGCGGCGAGGTCTGCCTTGACGGCGGCGTATGGATCGACGATCGGCGAGTCGAGGGCGCCGGCGGGCGGCGCTGGCTCGGCGGCTGGGGCGCCGGCTGGGTCGGCCGGGAGCGCGGTGCGAATGGTCTGCCCGCTCAACCGACCGGCCGGCAGGGCCTGGGGCGAGACGCCGCCGACCGTCCAGTCATCCTCGGGACGGGGCGTGAATGGCAGGCTGACGCGACCGCCCGGCGCGAACGTGATGTGATCGTCCGCGTGGGCAACGGCCTCCTCGTACTGGATCGTGGGCCGGACCGCGCCCGCCCGATCCACCACGGGAGGCGCACCGGCACCGGCAACCGGCGCCCCGGCGGCCAGCACGAGCAGGCCGGCCAGGATGGCGACGAGGCAAGACCGAGGTCGGGCAACGCGCCCACGCGGCACGTTGGGGCGGCGTTGCGTCAATGGCACGGCGGACCTCAGCGGGGTTGCCAGGACGTCGGACTGTAGGTCCAGCGCTGGCTCGGGTCCACCTTACGATGGTCCCGGTCAGGCATGGTACAGGAGGGTCCGGTGGAGTCTGGTGCAGTCCTCCGCTGGCGCGCCGTCAGTGCAGCGGGAATGTCCGGCGTGTCGACTGTGCCGCCCCGCCGATGTCCATGCCGCTCGCCTTGAACGTGACCGCTCCTGTCGGGCCGGTGGTCTTGAGCTTGATCGTCGCCCGGTAGGTCGTGCTCGACAGCCTGACCGTGCCAACGGTCCAGGCGGTGACGCCCGGCTGGGAGACGGTCACTCGCGGGTTGGCCGCGAGCGGTTCGGCGGTCGTCACGGTCACGGTGATCGTCTGGCCGCGTCCGGGGGTCGCATCGCCTGGCTTGATCAGGAAGGCATCGGCCTCGAACGCGACGGACTGGGCGGCGACAAGCGTCCCATCGCTGGCCACCACGTACGAGAGGTAGCGACCCGGCGCCAGCATGGTGCCGTCCGACCGGCGGCCATCGAATGTCCAGGTGTGCGTACCCGCCTCGAGCGAGACCCCGTCGAAGTGCGTGTCGATCACCTTGGCGGCCGCATCGCGCAGGGTCCAGGTCACTCGCATCGGGCGCGACAGGCTGAACGAAAGCTCGGTCGTCGGGGCAAGTTGATCGAGATCCTGGGGGTAGAAGACGGCCTTCGCGCTCGTCACCGAACGCAGCGCGCCGATCAGGCTGACCGTTCGGGCCTGGCTCGCGCCCGTGTTGCCACCCGCGTCCCGCGCTGCGACGCTCACCGTGTATCGCCCGTCCGGGGCGATCGTGCCGCCACTGTCGCGGCCGTCCCAGGCGATCGAGGTTGGCCCGATGCCGGCCGTCACGGTCCAGCTCTTGAGCGTGGCGCCGTCACCATCCCGGACGGTGGCAACCAGGGAGCCCGGCTCCGAGGTCGTGGCGGTGAGCACGATCGTCTCGCGATAGCCGTCGCCGTTTGGCGAGAATGAGAGGGCGGTCGCGGGGCCGGGCGTCAGGGCATGCAGCTGCCCCGGCGTGGTGTCGACCGCGATCGTGCCGCTGGTGTTGAGCGGCCCATTCTGCCAGGCGTCGATGGCCGAGATGGACAGGTTGTAGGCCCCATCGGGCACGTACTGGCCGGCGGCCGCCGGATCCCAGACGAGCTGGAAGCTTGACCCGGTGCCGCTCCCCTGCAGGAGCTGGCTGCCACCGGGACCGCTGATGCTCGCTGTCCAGGTTACCGTTTCGGTGAAGCTGCCGCCAAGGACCGCCTGGTCCGTGATGCCATCACCGTTGGGCGAGAAGGACCCGCTGCCAAGATCGAGGCTGCGCAGGGCCGGTGCCGTGCGGTCACGGGGAAGCAGATCGACGACCGACATGTAGCCGGAAATGCCCGGATCGTCGAGACCCTGCACGACGACGATGCTCGGCGCCGCGAGGTCCAGGGCTGACAGTTGGTCAACCACGCGAAGCCGCGTCCCGGCCGAGAGCGTTCGCGCCGGGACCGCGCTCGACGGATCGCTGAACAGCGTCGCGCCTTCCGTGGCAACGGAGGCGTTGCCCGGGACCACGAGGCTGGGCGGATCGGCGCTGGTATCGCCGGCGCCGCCGATGCCCGGATCGACGATGGTCAGGCCGGTCGATCGGACGACGATCGAGCGATAGAAGCCCGACGTTGGCGTCCGCGGATCCTGGAAGGCCGTCGCGCCGGGCGTCCGGACTGACGGGAACGATACAGTGTTGCCATTGGCGTTGGACTGGGTCGCCCATATGGACTCGATCGGCTGGCTCGTCGTGAACAGCCCTCGCAGGTACCCTTCGGGGCCGGCGTGGCCGTCAGCGATCACCGCCGCGGCACCGGCCTTCAGGAAACCGGCGGCGTAGTTGTCAACCCGCTGGCGGGCAACCGATACGGTCGGTTCGGCCTGGCCGGGCTCCGAGTTGCCGGCCGCGTAGCACAGGTGGTGGAGCAGGATGATCGCGTTTGGGGCGAGATTCAGGGTGGACACGTACGGCTCGCCGTAATAGACGTTGTTGTTGTCGCCCGCGCCCTCGGTCGCGTTGAGTCCGAAGCCGTCCTTGGTCGTGTAGCGCGGGTCGTACGTGTACGGGCTCGGCCAGCCATTGCCGTGGCCCATGTAGATGACCACCGATGCTCCGGAGACGGCGGCCTTCACCCTCGCCCAGGTCGCATTGGGGCTGTAGACCTTGACCACGTTCGAGGTGTACTTGATCGCCTCGGCGTACGCCTGGTCGGCGTAGGAGCGGTAACTCGATGTGGCGCCATGGGTCGCCCCGACGATGATGACCACTTTGGGCCCGCCCGCGGCTGATGCCCCCGAGGGAACGGCGACGCCCAGCGAGGCGACCAGGAGGAGGGCGACGGCGGTCTTAAGCAAGGGCATGGGCTCCGGGGCGTGGGTCGGGCAGGGCGGCCGGCCTGACGAGCCTCGTCGATCGGTCGGGCCAGCTCAATCGCGGGATGGTCCCGGAGTCCCTAGTCCGTTCGGATGACGCAGGTGAGGTCGCGTGCGGTCAGGCGCGGTCCGGGCGCCCCCCCGACGACAACGCGCGCGGCGAGCTCGAACTGCGATGGTTCCAACCAGGCAAAACGATCATCGCGGCGACGCGCCGTCGAGGCGCCCCGTCGCCGAACACGCGCGACCGGACCATTCGGGCGCCACGGAACCATCGCCCGCAGGGCGCGGGTCATTCCCCATGATTGGAACGATCGCGAATGGACTCGCCGGACGACGAACCTGGAGCCGTTGAGCGCCGCGCCCCCTGCGCGGTCAGCGACGATCGGCGCGGAGGCGGGCGACCAGGTCGGAGAGGGCCGGGTTCGAAGCGTCGCGATCCGACACGATCGGCCCGTCGAGCGACGCGCCCGCGACGGGCGGCCACGGAACCCCAACCGCTGGGTCATCCCAGGCGAAGCCAAACTCGTCGGAGCCATCGTACTGGTTGGTGACCAGGTAGAGGAGCTGGAGTGGTTCGAGCGCCAGGAAGCCGTGGGCCACGCCCGCCGGAATGACGACCCACTCGTCCGAGCGCAGCTCGCGGGTCTCGACCACGCCGCCCGCCTCGCCAGTAACACCCGCCTCGCCCGCCTCGCCCGCCGATCCTTCCAGCAACCGCCGGACATCGACGAGCGCGACAAAGGCACGACCCGACATGACCACCCAGTAGTCGAGCTGGCGGCGATGCAGATGGAGACCCCGCAGCACGCCGGCGACCGAGGTCGACAGGTTCGCCTGGACATACCTGGCGGTGCTGTCCTCACGCCACAGCTCTCGGAACGAGCCGCGTGCGTCGCTGTGGCACGCCAGCGCGCCGTAACGCACGCCCGGCAGTGCGGATGGCGTTCGGTCGAGGCTCACGCGCGGGCCCGGCCGGCGCGCAGCAGCGCCGGAGCGTAGTCGGCCATCGCATCCGGCCAGCCCCGAAGCGGCTCGCCGGACGGCAACGGGGTGGGCGCCAGGGCACCCCAGGGCGGCGGCGGCGAGGGCCGTTGCCAGTCGGACGAGGGCACCTCCACGACCTCCACGTCGACCCGGGCGCGCTCGACGACGTCGCGGGCCCAGTCGGCGCGGCTGGCGATGAGTCCGTTGACGACGTGGTGGATCCCGGCAAAGGCGTCGGCGGCCAGCAGCTCCACGACCGCCTCCGCGAGATCGACGACATAGGTCGGGCTGCCCCACTCGTCGTTGACGGCGCGCAGCGGCTCGCCCGCCGCGACCGCTCGATCGGCGGCGTCGAGGATCCGGCTCGGGAAGTCGCGCCCCGGGACGCCGAACAGCCAGGCCGTTCGGACGATGCCCAGGCTTCCGCCCGGCCCGCGCTGGTACGCCGCGGCGGCGAGTCGCTCGCCCTCCAGCTTGGAGGCGCCGTACGGGTTGGCCGGTGTCGTTGGATCCATCGGCGCGTAACCGCGCCGGTCGGTCCGCCGTCCATCGAAGACCTCGTTGGTGGAGATGGCCAGCAGGTCGATCGCGCGCCGGGCGCACGCCTCGGCCAGGACCCCGGTCGCCGTTCCGTTGCGGCGCACGGCCAGATCCGGGTCAAGCGCACAGCCATCGACATTCGTCCACGCCGCCGCGTGGACGACCACCTCTGGCCGATCGGCGTCCAGCCGGGCGCCGACCCCGTCGGGCGCATCGAGATCGAAGGCCGCCCGATCCCAGGCGATCGGTCCGGCTGGGCCGGTGAATGGCGCCTCGGCCAAGGCGGCCACGAGCGCTCGACCGAGCTGCCCGCTCGCCCCGCTGACGGCGACGCGCATCAGGCGCTCGGGTTGGTCGGCTGGCTGGCCGCAAGCCGCCGGCCGTATTGCCGCTCGTACCAGCTGTCCCAGTCCCCGGAGCGCGCCGAGCGCCACCACGGCTCATTGGCGCGATACCAGTCGACGGTCGACGCCAGGCCTTCCTCGAACAACCTTGCTGGCCGCCAGCCGAGCCGGGCGAGCTTCGCGCCGTCCATCGCGTAGCGGCGATCGTGTCCGGGGCGATCATCCACCTCGCGCACGAGCGACCACGGCTTCCCGAGACGCTCCAGCAACAGCGCAACCACGTCGCGATTGGTCCGCTCAGCTCCGCCCGCCACGTTGTACGTCTCGCCGCTCGCGCCGCGGCGCAGGACGAAGTCGACCGCCGCCGCGTGATCCGCCACGTGCAGCCAGTCGCGCCGCTGGAGGCCGTCGCCATAGAGCGGCAGGGGCAGGTCGTCGAGCGCGTTCGTGATGAACAACGGGATCAGCTTCTCGGGGTGATGATGCGGCCCGTACGTGTTCGCGCCGCGCGTCAGCACGGCATCCAGGCCATGGGTCACGACATAGCTGCGAACGAGCAGCTCACCGGCTGCCTTGGCTGCCGCATACGGCGAGCGCGGCGCCAGTGGCGCGTCCTCGGCCGCGTGTCCCACCTCGACGTGCCCGTAGACCTCGTCGGTCGAGACCTGCATGAAGCGCGGCCGACGCGCGGCGACCCGGCAGGCTTCGAGCAGCACGTGCACGCCGATGACGCCGGTCGCCAGGAACGCCTCGGGGTCCAGGATGGAGCGGTCGACGTGCGATTCAGCGGCAAAATTCACGACCCCATCGGCGGCTTCGACCAGTGGCCCCACCACCAGCGGGTCGGCGATATCGCCCCGCACGAAGGTGAGCCGCGCGGCCATCTCGGAATCGTCTCGAACCGCCGCCAGGTTCGCCTCATTGCCGGCGTAGGTCAGCTTGTCGAGGACGGTGATGCGGGTCCCGTCGCGTCGCCCCAGCACGTCGCGCACGTAGCACGAGCCGATGAACCCGGCACCGCCGGTCACCAGGAGGTGGTCGAGGGCCCGCGCCTCGCCCACCCGTCAACCCACCGGTCGGCGGGTCGGCGGGGCCAGCCGTCCGGCTGCGTCGTCGGCGGCAGCAAGCTCGGCCGCGCGGAGCAGCGACGGCACCGTGCCCGCGTCGGTCCAGTGGCCATCGTAGACCCGGGTGAACAACCGGCCGTTGGGAATGTAGTGATTGAGCACGTCGGTGATCTCCAGCTCGCCGCGCCCCGACGGCGCGAGGCCTTCGATCACGTCGAACGCATCGGGCCGCAGGAAATAGACCCCGACCGGGATCAGGTCGCTCTTTGGCCGCTCGGGCTTCTCCTCGAATCCGACGACCCGGCCGGCGGCGTCGAATTCGGCCACCCCAAAGCGCTCAGGATCGGGCACCTGGTAGAGCAGCGTGCCAGCGTCGAACGGGCCGGCCTCGAATTCCGCGGCGACGGCTGCGAGCGCCGGGCCGCGCAGGATGTTGTCACCTAGAACGCAACAGAACGCGTCGTCACCGACGAAGTCCCGGGCGAGCCCGATCGCGTGGGCGATCCCCAATGCGCCCGACTGGTAGCGGTAGGTCAGATCGAGCCCGAACGCCGAGCCGTCAGCGAGCAACTCGACGACATCTCCGACGCTCTTGCCGCCAACCACGACCATCACCTCGCGGATGCCCATCCCGGCCAGCGTTTCGATCGGGTAGTAGATCATCGGCCGGTCGTAGATGGGCAACAGGTGCTTGTTGGTCACGATGGTCAATGGATACAGGCGGGTGGCGGTGCCGCCGGCGAGGACAATGCCCTTCATCGCCGCGAAGGGTAGCAGCCGTATGGGGTGATCCATGATCTATACGATGCCGCGGCAGCGAGCGCAAGGCCGCGGGCCCTGATCTTGCATCGCATGACGCGGATAGGACATTCCATTGCCCGAGTCGATGATCTCCGCACGTAACCTCGTCAAGGTCTTTCGAACCCCGAAGCGGCAGCCTGGGCGATTCGGGGCCGTGCGGACGCTGTTCACCCGCGAGTACACGGTGAAGCGTGCCGTGGACGGGATCAGCTTCACCGTCGAACGCGGCGAGCTGATCGGCTACATCGGGCCGAACGGTGCCGGGAAATCGACGACGATCAAGATGCTGGCCGGCATCCTGGAGCCGACGTCGGGCGAAGTCGAGGTCGCGGGGTTGGTGCCTTGGCGCCGGCGTACGGAGAACGCGCTCAACATCGGTGTCGTCTTCGGTCAGCGCAGCCAGCTCTGGTGGGACCTGCCGCTGATCGAGTCGTTCGAGCTGGTCGCGAGGATGTACAACGTGCAGCCGTCGCACTATCGAGCGAATCTTGGCCGTTTTCGAGACCTTCTCGAGCTCGACGACTTCATCGATACGCCCGTGCGCCAGCTCAGCCTCGGCCAGCGGATGCGGGGTGAGCTGACTGCCGCGCTCCTGTACGACCCGCGCGTTGTCTACCTTGATGAACCAACCATCGGGCTCGACGTCGTGGCGAAGGAGCGGATCCGGACGTTCATCGAAGAGATGAACCGCGAACGCGGTGCGACCGTCATCCTCACTACCCATGATCTCGCCGATGTCCAACGCCTGTGCCGGCGGATCATCCTGATCGATCACGGACGGCTGCTGTTCGATGGCTCGGTCGAGCGGCTGAAGTCGACGTATGCCCCCTACCGGGAACTGATCGTCCAACTCGCCCCTGGCCACGTGGACCCGAAGAGCGATCCCTCCATCGAGATACCGGGAGTCGAGCTGGTGCGACGGGAACCAGGAAGGCTGTGGCTACGGTTTGACCCGTCGTCGGTCCCTGTCCACGAGTTGATCGGTCACGTCGCCCGCCGATATCAGGTGACTGACCTCTCCATCGTCGAGCCGGAGCTGGAATCCGTCGTTCGCGACCTCTACGAACGGCCTGCGACCAAGGCATGAGGACCGTGGCCTCGGCCTTCCCCGCGTACCTGAAGCTCGCCCAACTCCGCATTCAGATCACGTATGCCTACCGCGGTGAGGTTATCGGCGGGCTGCTCATAGCGCTCTTCCAGATCTTCCTTCTGCGGTCTGTGTGGACTGCCGTCTACGCGGGTCGCGACAGCGTGGAAGGAGTCCCCCTGGCCGACCTTGTCGCGTTCGTCACCCTCGCGAACTTGCAGCTGCTCGTCATGCGGCCGACGCTCGTTTGGTATCTGCAGCGGCGGATCCATGAGGGCCTGATTGGCGTTGATCTGGTGCGGCCGGTGCCGTTTCTCGGTCAGCTGCTCGCCCAGCAGGTAGGCGCGACGGTTGGCTACCTGCCGTTTCTCCTGGCAGCGACGCCGCTCGCCTACATCGTCGGCAATCTCGGGCCTCCGGCATCGCCGGTGGCGGCCATCGCCTATGTCATCAGCGTCATGCTTGCGTACGCGATCGCGACGCTGATCGGTCTGCTCATGGGCCTTGTCGCGTTCTGGACCGTGCAGACGCTCGGGGTGCAGGTCATCTACAACTTCGCGGCCCAGTTCTTCGGCGGCGCGCTCGTGCCACTGTGGCTCTTTCCGCCGCTGTTGCGGGCGGTCGGCGACGTTCTTCCCTTCCAGGCCCAGGTCTTCATCCCGCTGTCGATCTACACAGGTTTGATCGCTGGTGCCGGCCCGATCGCTCAGGCTTTCGCGGTCCAGCTGTTCTGGGTGGGTGCGCTCGCGCTGATCACGTGGCGGCTCTGGCAACGCGCGAGGCGCGTCGTAACGGTCTACCGGGGCTGAGGATGTTGACCGTCACCCTCGGCTTCAGACTGTGGCTGGCCGGACTCCGGAGCGCCCTTCAGTACCGGACCGACACGTTCATCATCGTCGTGATGGCCCTCGTCTTCCAGGGGACCGGATTCGCGTTCGCCTGGGTCATCCTGACGCGCTTTCCGTCGATCGCAGGCTGGACCCTTGGCGAGATCGCGTTTCTCTACGGTCTCCGACTGGTGGTCCACGCAGTCGCTGGCGTGCTTGGCGGACCCTTCTTCAGCCTCGAGGGACAGGTCCGGTCGGGCGAGTTCGATCGCTACCTCGTTCGGCCGCTATCGCCCCTGCTCCAGTTCATGACTCAGCGCGTCGAGATCAGCATCTTCGGCGACCTGCTCGGAGGGTTGGCGATCTTCCTAGTGGCAAACGCCTTGGCCGGGATCGCGTGGACGCCACTGGCATTGATGTATCTGGTCCTGGCGATCTTCGGCGGCGCGCTGGTTGAGCTGGCCTCGAGAGTCTTGATCGGGGCGCTCACTTTCCGATTGCAGGCGTCACAGGCGTTCCTCTTCCTGGCCGACAGCATCTTCAGCACGTACGCCAACTATCCGCTCACCATCTTCGGTGCGGTCCTTCAGTTCTTGTTCACGTTCGTTCTTCCGCTCGCGTTGGTCGCGTACATTCCGGCGACCGTCCTGCTGAATCGGAGCGCGGAGCTGCAGGTGAATCCCATGCTCGCCTACCTGGCTCCGCTGGCCGGCGTCATCTGGCTCTGGGTTGCCGTCCGGGTCTTCGAGGGCGAGATCGGCAACTACCAAAGCGCGGGCCATTGAGGACGATGGCTGTCAACGTCGACCAATGTCGGGATCAGGGCGATGCGGTCGGGACGTAGCACGGCTGCTCGCCCTGGGGCAACGTCCCGTCCGGCGCGTTGCAGTCGATCGGCTGCCGCTCGATCGGGGGCAGACCGCCCTGGTAGTCGGTGATCACGAGCACAAACTCGATCCGGTCGAGGTCGGCGGCCGGTTGCAGGTAGGCGGTTTGGACCACGTCGTTGGTATCGCGCCGGACGTCGATCACCTGGCCAAGGAGGAGACCCTTGGGATAGGGCGAGCGGACGCCGCCGCCAAGCTCGATCCCGGCGGTCACAACCTCGTCACCAACGAGCACGGTTTCGCTCGAGTCGATCTGGCGCATGACCAGCACGCCGGCTCCGAGCTGGCCGACGACCTCACCGGTCGCGGCGGTCGTCGTCAGTTGGCCGGTGACCGTGAACTCGCCGTCGCTCAGCAGGATCACCTTGGCGCTGTCGGGGCCGACCTCGATGACCCGCCCGGCCAGGGCGCCGCCGGCGGCGATCGCGACATCACCGACCGCGATCGCGTCGTTGGTGCCCCGATCGAGGACGATCAGGCGGCGAAACTCCGAGGACTCCCGGGCGATGACCGTGGCCGCCACGGTCTTGTAGTCGAACCCGGCCCGCAACTGCAGGAGGCCGGTCAGGAGCTCGTTCTCGCGCCGTATCTCATCGAGCCGCGCGTTCTCGACCCGCAATCGCTCGTTTTCGGCGACCAGGGTCGCGTTGTCGACCCGCAACCGGTCGATCTCGCTGATCGCGCCGGCCACCGACGCAACTCCGGCCGCGACGTCGTGGACGGCGCCCTGGATCGGTCGAAAGGCGAAGCTGACGCCATTCTGGAGTTCGCGCACGGCGGGATTCGAGGAGAAGGCCATCATCAGGGCGCTGACGCCGAGCAGCACGGCGAAGGCGATGCTCCGGCGGCGTGCGCTGCGGCCGGCGAGGAGGGAGGTCATCGAATCCGGTCGGCGCCGTCGCGTCTAGCGCGGCGGTCGCGAATAGGTGTCGGACACGAGCACGCGGTCCATCGCGTCCAGGCTCTGGAGCACGACCCCGGTCCCGCGCGCGACGCAGGTCAGCGGATCATCGGCGACGTGCACGGGCATCTGGGTCGCCTCCGCGACGCGCCGATCCAGGCCGGCCAACAGCGCGCCGCCGCCGGCCAGGACGATGCCCTGGTCCATGATGTCGGCCACCAGCTCGGGCGGAGTCTCCTCGATCGTGTCCTTGACCGTATCGACGATCTGCTGGACGGACGGTTCGATCGCCTCGCGGATCTGATCCGCGCCGACCTCGACACTTCGCGGCAGGCCGGTCAGCAGGTCGCGTCCGCGCAGGGCGACGCGCTGGGCATCCCAGTCGCCCGGGGCGGCCGACCCGATCGCGATCTTGATGTCCTCGGCCGCCCGCTCGCCCAGGAACAGGTTGTACTCGCGGCGGGCGAAGGCGACGATGTCCTCGTCCATCTCGTCGCCACCGATCCGGATGCTCCGGCTGACGACGATGCCGCCGAGGCTGATGACGGCCACCTCCGTGGTACCGCCGCCGATGTCGACGATCAGGCTCCCGGACGGCTCGCTGACCGGCAGCCCGGCACCGATCGCCGCGGCCATGGGCTCCTCGATCAGGCGGGCCCAGCGCGCGCCCGCGTTGAGGGCGGCGTCGCGGACGGCGCGCTTCTCGACCTCGGTGACGCCCGATGGGATGCCCAGCAGCATCCGCGGCCGGGCGAGCATCCCGACCCGGTCGTGGACCTTGTCCACGAAGTACTTGATCATCTGCTCGGTCACGTCGAAGTCGCTGATCACCCCGTCGCGCAGTGGCCGGATGGCGATGATGTTGGCCGGTGTCCGACCGACCATCCGCTTGGCCTCCGCCCCGACGGCCAGGACGCGCCGGGTCTTGGCGTCGATGGCCACCACGGACGGTTCGCTGATGACGATTCCGCGATCGCGCACGTGGACCAGGGTGTTGGCGGTCCCGAGGTCGATCCCGATGTCCCGGGAGAAGAGGCCGAGGAGGCGGTCGAGCATGTTGCCTGGCGAGTCCTTCGTGGCGGTGGGTCGTCGCGTCGCGCGCGTCGCCCGGAGTCGGGGCGGTCGCGGGAGGACATCCGGTCGGGCTGGAGCCCGGGCAGTATACCCGCTCGTCCCGGGTCGGCCGCGGGGCGCGTGCCCGGCGCTGGGCTCAATTCGCGACGCGCACCGCCGGCTCCGCACGGTCGAAGGCAACACCTCGATCGCGCAGCGAGGCGTATGCGTCGTGGCCGATGACCAGGTGATCGAGCACGGCGATGTCGAGTAGCCGGCCAGCTGCCAGCGCTTCGGCGGTCAGGTGCAGGTCGTCGGGTGACGGGGTCGGGTCGCCCGACGGATGATTGTGCACCAGGATCAGGGCGGACGCATTGAGTCGGACCGCATCGCGAAACAGCTCGCCGACGCGCACCAGCGACGAGCTGACGTTGCCCTGGTAGACGGTCGCGACGCGCAGGACGTGGTTCTTCGTGTCGAGCATCACCACCCGCAGCTCCTCGCGCTCGAGCCGTCCCATCTGGAGGATCAGGCGCTCGGCGACGTCGGCCGGGCCGCGGATCGTCCAGCGCGCTGCCGGCCAGTCAGCCAGCAGGCGTCGCCCGAGCTCGAAGGCCGCGACGAGCTGAGCCGCCCTGGCCACGCCGATGCCGGCGACCGTCGCGAGCTCCTGCTCAGAGGCACGGGCGAGGCCGGCCAACCCTTCGTGGCGGGCCAACGCGTCACCGGCCAGATCGACCGCCGATCGACCCCGCGTCCCCGAGCCCCACACCAGCCCGATCAACTCGGCCGAGGTCAGGCCACCGACACCGCGCAGGGCGAGCCGCTCGCGCGGGCGCTCGGCCAGCGGCACCTCGCGAATCGCCCGTCCGGGCGTCACTCCCGCGTCGAGGGCAAACTTCGGGGATCCGGCCACGGGCAAACTCCTGGAGCGAGTGAGCGTTGGGCGTCCTCGCGGCCCGGACGACGGAAGCCCGCCGATTTCCCCCGCCATCCGGACCTTGAGGACGACCCGAACCATAGGCCGGGGCCCTCATCGGGCACTCAATCGTGACTGCACCGGCGCTCACCGGGCCCGGACCTCGAGGCAGTCGCTCAGAGCGGCGCCTCAAGCGGCGGCTCGTAAACCTCGGCCAGGACGAGCAGGAAGGCGTTGAATGCCGCGTGCAGGCCGAACGAGGACCAGATCGAGCCGCGCCGCACGAACAGCCAGCCGAGCGCCAGCGCGATCGGGATGCGCGTGCCGAAGCCCACGATTGCCAGCCCGGCGGCGTTGCCGACCGATGTGCCGGAGGTGGTCAGGACATGGGCAAACGCAAAGACGAGGGCCGCGCGGACCAGCCCGCTGCGTGACCCCAGCCGGCGGGCCCAGGCCGTGGTGGCAAACCCGCGGAACATGATCTCCTCGCCGAACGGCGCGACGAGCACGCCCGCCACGAGCGAGACGGCGAAGCCGACCGCCTCGCCGGTCGGTGGCAGCGGGCTGTCCGGGGTGACCCCGATGACGGAGACCAGGACCAGCGCGACCGGAATCGTGGCGACGATGACGGGGAGTGCCCACAGCGCGCCGCCGGCGATATCGACAACGGCCGTGCGGTCGAGCGGGCGAATGCCCATCGCCCGCCAATCGAGCGCGCCGGCGTCGACGACGAGCAGCCGAATCAGGGCGACATAAAGGACCGCCTGGATCGTCACCGAGAGCAATGCCCCGATCGGCCCGTCAAGGGGCACGCCGGCCCCCTCCAGCGGCAGCCCGACAAGGATGACGACCAGCACAGCGACCGGGACTGATGCCCCGAACACGAGAAACGGCGATGGTCCCGCATATCCGGCCACTCCGCGCGCCCGGCGTTCGATCCCCTGTGAGCCGGCCGCCGCGATCAACCCGATCGAGAGGCCGAGCAGCCCAACGACAAGCAGCACCAGTGATGCCGCACCGCCGCCCGACAGCGCGGACACGACGACCAGCCCTGCCCCTGTCACGCTGGCCAGCCAGCCAACGACGAAGAGCGCCGGGGCCGATCGGCCCTCGATTGTGAACGTGGAGGCCCCGGGCCGGGACGGGAGATCAGGTTCGCCCGACTCGGACGCTCCGCCGGCCGTGGTCAATGCTCCGGCAGCGGATCCTGGGCGGCCGCGGGCACGCTGCCCGTCGAGCGGGCCGAATCGCGTGCTCGGCTCGGCCCGGTGGTGCGGGACGATCCCGGCGCCGGGCGAACGGTGGGGCGGATCGCCGCCGGGGCCGCGCTCGGTGCGGTCTCGCCCGTCATGTCCCGGCTCCCGGACAGGGCTCCCGCTCCGATGCTCGATGCGATCGCCGGGCGTCGCTCGAAGTCCTTGCCGCACCACGCGCACAGCGACCAGTCAAGCCCGACCAGGCGGCTACAGTTCGGGCAGACCCGGTTGAGCCGCGTCCGGCAGGTGGGGCAGATGATCCATTCGTCGTCGATCCGTCGCTCGCAGGTGGGGCAGTGGTGGATCGCCTCGACCTCGGCCAGCAGCGCCTCCTCGGCCAGGTTGCGCTCCCACACCTCCCCGATCTTCTCGTGCGGCCGGACGATCTTGTAGACCCACACGCCCAGGACGAAGAAGAGCGGGGTGAACAGGATGATCCCGGCCGACGCGAGGTACGGCAGGATCGCGTTGTCCGAGCGCTGCTGCATGTCGCGGAATGCCCAGTAGGCCGTGGCCAGCCAGACGATGACCAGATAGATCCCAACGGCGCGCAGACCGAGCTGGAGGATCGGGCTGGCGAAGACGTCGCCCAGCGCATCGCCGATCGTCCCGAGGATCTGTTCCATGCGCCTGGGCGGGTGCCTCCGTACGCGCTGCCGCTTGGGTCGGCCGCAGTGTAGCAGGGCAATCGCCAGGCCCCAGCCACGCTGTCAGTGCTCAGTGGATGTGGCACTGCCAACCGCTTCAGTCGCGGGATGGCGGTCCGTGAGCGGCTGGTCCAGCCATCGACCGTCCGACGAAGCCGGCGGCAAGCGGACCACCCGAGCTCGACTTTGCCTACCCCGGGGCGCTCAGCCGGACAAGCGCTCCTGCCTGTCGCGGCGGCCATCGACCAACTCGCCGTGCGCAACCGACCAGACCGTCACTCGCCAGGCACTGGTAACCCCGATCAGGACCAGCCCCACGATCCAGAGGGCGACGAACAGGACGACCGTCACTCCGGCGCCGACTGGATCGCCAGAGGATCTCAGGGCCACCCGTACCGTGCCCCACGCGGCCGCGGCAGCGAGCGTCGACGGCGCGAGCACCAGTACCAGCACCGCCGCAGGGAACCAGAACCTGACGAGCACGCTCAGCGGATGTCGCAGGACCGTCAGAGCGGCGTCGCCCAGCGCTCGAATCACGCCTGCTCCTCCGAGACTGACGCGACGGGCTGCAAGCGCGCCGACGATCTCCCCGAGCATCCATGTCATCACGATCGCGACCACGACCTCCGGCGCGCTTCGAAGGACGCGCAACAAGATCGGGGTCGCGACGTCGAACGGGCTGGTCAGCTCGCGATAGACGATCGCGACCAGCCGAGCTGAACCCCATCCGACGGCGAGACCGGTCGGGATGTGGGCCACCAGGCGAACAGCCAGCACGCGCCACGCCTCGCCACGCGCCAGCGCCGCGTCGCCAGCGGCAGGGCGATCGGACCCACCGTCGCCGTCGACGTCCTCGTCGCGGGCCACCACCCGAACAACCTCCGCCTCCAGCCACGCGGCGACCAGCCCACCGACCACGATCCAGGCCACGAGCGCAAGCCCGATTGTTCCGATGATCAGGGCAACCTCGACCGAGACGCCCCGAAGGACCAGGTCGATGAGTGCCGGCGCCAGGAGGTTCCCGAGACCGACCGGCGAAGGCAGCACGACGATCGGCAACACGATCAGAAGCAGACCACCCCGGATCAGGAACGCGGCGAGGGCCATTGGCCACGTCGCCGGCGATGCGAGGGTGATGAGCAGCGCGCCGGTCAGCGCCGCTCTCCGACTCACGGCGCTGGGCTGGGCGATGGCCCCGGGACCGGGGACCCGAGTCCGGGCGCCAGGATCTGGAGCTGCCGGAGGGCCGCTTCGACGAGCGCGATTTCGGTCCCGTAACGGGCGAAGTCGCCGCCACGCAGGGCAGCCTCTGCGAGCTCGAAGTGGGCGTTGGCGTACTCGATCAGGCCGAGCACGTCGGCCGGCAGGCCCACGCCCGGCGTCGGGGCCGGGGTGGCGCCTGGTCCCGGGGTAGGCGTCGAGCCGGGGCCCGGCGATGAGCCCGGCTCAGGCTCGGGCGCCGATCCGCCTTCGGCCGCCAGCAATAGGCGCAGCGCGTCGCCCAGGGTCTCGGCCCAGACCACCTGGCGGGGGGAGGCAACGACGATCCGCCGGAACTCGGGGAACGCGGACCCGGTGGACTGCAGGTAGACCGGCTGGAGGTAGATGAGCGAGTCGCCCAGGGGCAGCACGATGAGGTTTCCCCGAATCACCTTGCTGCCGGATTGGTTCCACAAAGAGATCTGCTGGCTGATCGCGGCGTCCTGGTCGATCCGCGCCTCGATCTGGGCCGGCCCGAAGACCGTGGAGTCGGCCGGGAAGCGGTAGACCACGGTGGCTCCGTAGTTCGGCTCGTCCATCCGGGCCGCGATCCAGGCGATCATGTTCGGGCGGTTGGTGGGAACCATCGGCTGGAGCAGGGTGAATTCGACGCCCTCCTCGCCGGGCAGACGCATGACCACGTAGTACGCCTCCGACGGTAGCGTCTGGTCGCTCGAGGTGTCCTGCGGGACGGTCCACAGGTCGTCGGTTCGGAAGAACTGTTGCGTGTCGGTCACGTGGTAGCGGCCGTAGACCCGGGTCTGGACGTTGAACAGCTCCTCGGGCACGCGCAGGTGCGAGCGCAGATCGACGGGCATCGTGTCGAGCGGTTCGAACAGCTCTGGGAAGACGCTCGCGTACGCCCGCACGATCGGATCGGCCGGGTCGCTCAGGTAGAAGTGCATCGATCCGTCATACGCGTCCATCGTGATCTTGACACTGTTCCGGATGTAGTTGAATGGCCCTCCCAGGTGACTCCCCTCGAGGGCCTGCGGGTCGAATCCCTGGGCATGCGGGAATCGGTCGGAGACCGTGTAGGCGTCCTGGATGTAGACCATCCGGCCGGCGTCGTCAATCACCACGTAGGGATCCTTGTCGAAGCGCAGGAACGGGGCAATCCGGCCAAGGCGGTCACTCAGCGTCCGGTGGAACAGCAGCTGGCTCTCGCGCGTGACCTGGTCGCTGATGAGCAGGTCCAGGTCGCGGAAGCGCAGGGCGAACAGGAGCCGCATCAGGGTGTTGTCCAGGCGGATCCCGCTCGTGCCGGCCCAGCTCGTGGTCGTTCCCACCGACCCGCCCGCGTCGCTGTCACCGGTCGGATAGTCGAACTCCTGTTGGCGGGCGCCGACGATGACGTACGAGCTGTCCCGCTCGCCAAAGTAGATCCGCGGCTGCGAGACCGTTGGTGCACCGCCGCTCGAGACTGGCGGCAGGTTGCCGATCAACAATCGCGGTTGGCCCTCGCTGGCCACCTCGTTGACCGGGACCATCGTCACGCCGAAGCCGTGGGTGTAGACGATCCGCTGGTTTACCCAGCCGACGGCGGCCGGGTTGCCCTCGAGCGCCAGCTCGCGCGCCGACAGCATCACCTGGCGCTCCAGGCCGTTTATCGTGTAGCGGTCGGTGTCGACGTCCGTGAAGTCGTAGTAACGCCGCACCGTCTGGAGCTGATCGAGCGTGTCGCCCAGGGGTCGGTAATCCCACAGTCGCGCGCTGCCGAAGGTGTCGGCTTCGGCCTCGATGACCGCCTCGGTCAGGACCTTGTCGCCGCGGAACTGCCGCTCGGTCCAGCTGCCGAGCCCGTAGGCCAGCCGGGTCATCGCAATGTTGTTGCCGATGTAACGCTCTTCCTGGGCGTACTGGTTGGGCTCGACGGTGAAGCGCTGGATGGCCTCCGGGTAGAGCCGCCCGATGATCAACGAAGCCAGGAACCAGACGGCGATGGTGAACCCGAGCGGCCAGAGCACCCGAGCGAATGCCCCGCCCACCAGCAGCGCCGCCGCCAGCCCGGAGATCACGGTCAGGACGTCGTAGGCGAAAAACTGGGCATTCTGGTCGGTGAAGCTGACCCCGGTCGCGATGCCCCGGGCGCTGTACACGAGCTCGTACTTGTCGAGTTGATAGCCGAAGGCGACCGACAGCAGGAAGAGGCCGGCCAGCACCGCCAGGTGGACGCGCACGGGAGTCGTGAAGACCAGGCCACTGCGCGACGCACCAACCAGGTATTGCGTTGCGACGAGCAGCAGGGTCGCCACGACGAGGCCGTTGAACAGGCCCTGGACGAGGCGCAGGTAGGGCAGCTCGAAGAGGAAGAAGCCGATGTCGCGCCCGAAGACAGGGTCGGTGACCGGACTGCCCGCTCCGGGCGAAAACGACACCTGATTCCCCCACAAGAGGACCGTCTCCCAGGCTGCCGAGACCGAGCCACCGATGGCGACCGCCGCGAACACGGCGATCACGGTCAGGGCCATGCCCGCCAGCGGGGTCAGGTCGGGCAGGTCGCCGGCCTCGAACACGACGGTCGATGGACCGCTGGACGCGCCGCGGCGATCACCGAAACCCGAACCGGGCCGAGTGCCTCGCGCGTCGGCGGCCTGGGTCGCCTCGTTGAGCCGTTCGAACAACCCGCGCAGCGCGTTCGTCCCGCCCTCCGACGGCGGTGGGGCTAGGCGGCGGGCGAGCCACAGGTTGGCAAGCAGTACGATCAGGGCCAGGACGAACGCGCCGGCGAGCAATCCGAGGGTGGCAGTCAGCCGGGTCCAGAAGACCGCGTCGAAGCCAACGCTCGAGTACCACAGGGCGTCCGTCCACAGATCGAGCCCGACCCCGAACAGGAGCACGAGTCCGAGAACAACGAACATGCCCACGCCCAGGCCGAAGCGGCGGCCGGCACGCGCGGCGCGACCACCCAGGTCACCACCATCGTTTGGGCCGCCAGGACCTCGGCGACGCGGTGGGCCACTCCGGCGCGGTGGATCCGGGATCGGCCGGGGCCGCTGGTCGGGCTGGGGGTCGTCCCCGTGGATCTCGGGCTCGTCGTCGGGCCCGCCATCAGGCCCACCGGCGGGATCCCGCTGGCTGGGTCGGGCTGGCCGGTCGGGATCCTCACCCCGTGACGCCGCCTCGCGCCGTCGCAGCTCTTCAAGGAAGTCGTCGAACAGGTTGCGCATGCCGGGGGAGTCTAACCGCCCGGTCCGTTCATGGCTTGTGAAGCCCCTCAACGGCGCGGCGGAAGGCGCTCAGGACGGTCTCGCCGAGCTCGTTGGGGCGCATCGTGGCGGCCCGGGCGGGTTCGAACCGAAAGGCGGCCCGGATCGCAAGTGGGGCCAGCCACGGCCGCTCGGCGAGATCGGGAGGCTTGATCAGCCCGAGACGCATCTGGAGCCGCCCCTCGTCCTCAAGGATCATCCCCGAAAGTGCGCCGCTGAGGGCGGGCCCCAGGCGGCTGAGTGGCGGGTCGGCCGGCGGGCCAGCGTCCGGCGCCACCTGCCGGAAGGTCACCACGCCCGCGTCATCGACGACCCACATGATCGCCAGCCACCAGCCATCGGGCGCCTCGGTCGGTCGGGACATGCCGGCCCGGAACGCGTGGTCGCCGATCCCGACAGTCTGCTCGCGCAGGAACGACGGGCCTGGAGGCGGCAGCTGGTCGGGCACGAGCGGCAGCATAGCCGCGAGGGCGGCCGGGGCCACTGCGGCCCAGCCGGCCGTGGCCACTGCGGCCCAGCCGGCCGTCCTGTTTCGGCCCTCTCGCCGCGCTAGCTGTGATGCGCGGAAACTTTGCAGACGGTCGCTCCCCGCCCCGCGCTGTTCGCATAACCGCAGCCCCGGACTGGTACGGATGAGCTCAAGTCGTCGCGTCACGTCGGGGCCGTAGATCCACGCTCAGGGAGAGCCAGATCTCGACCGAGTGCACCCGGTTTGGGCGGCGCCCGCCTGGATTCGTCCCGTTGTAGTCTCCTGGATGGGTTATACGGGGGTCGGTCTCACTGCCGGGAGCGTCAACAACGTCCTCGTGACCATGGCCAGCGATCCCGAATCAGGTCGTTGGCTGGTCCTCGAGTGGGTCGGTGTCGCCGTCAATCTCGGCGGTTGCCGCAGTGACCTCAGCCTCGGGAGACGCTTCAGCCTCCGATCGTTCGACCGTGCGACCCTCGGCGGCCGCCTCCGCAGCGATCGCATCGGCCTCCGCCTGCAGGTTGGCGACCTCGGCCTCGAGCTCGAGCCTCAGGATCTCGCGGCGCACCTCTGCGTCGGGCGGCGCGATGGCCTGGGATTCAGCCTTCGATGGGACGTCATTGGGATACTCGCCCGAGATCCAGGACAGGAGGCGATTGCGCGGCTCGGGCGAGGCCTTCGAGCGGATGATCGACGCGGCGTCCACGGCGGTCACGCCCGGCACGTTCGGGTCACCGTCGGGCACGAGGTTGGCGCCGCACGACGGGCACTCGGTGGCGCCCTCGGTCAGGGCGGCAGAGCACCAGGGGCAGACAGCAGCAGTCATCGAACGTTCCCTGAGCGTGACGCATCGACCATGCGCGCATGCTACCGCGCTGGTTCGCCTTGACGATAGCCCATCCGTCAGGGTCGGACGATCGGCTCGGCTACGTGAAGTTCCCCGGTGACGATGAGACTGGGTGCCGTGCCCCTGCGAGGAGGGTGCGGATGCCGGAGGGCCGGTCGCCGCGGCGATAGCGTACGCGCCGAGACCCGAATGGACGGTTCGTGCTTGGCCGCGCCCGCAGGCCGGCGGCGGAGCGGCCACCCGCGACGCTACTGGCCGTGGCCGACGATCGACTCGGCTACTCCCACTCGATCGTGGCCGGTGGCTTCGAGCTGATGTCGTAGACGACGCGATTCACGCCAGGCACCTCGTTCACGATACGGCTTCTGATCTTCGCGAGCACCTCGTACGGCAGCCGCGCCCAGTCGGCGGTCATGCCGTCATCGCTCGTCACCGCGCGCACGGCGACGACGTTCGCATAGGTCCGTCCGTCGCCCATGACCCCCACGGAGCGCACCGGGTTCAGAATAGCGAAGGACTGCCACAGGGACCGATACAGTCCCGCGGCCTTGATCTCGTCGATCACGATCCAGTCAGCCTCGCGCAGCGTATCGAGCCGTTCGGCCGTCACCTCGCCGATGATCCGGATCGCGAGCCCCGGCCCCGGGAAGGGCTGGCGCTGCACCATCGCCTCGGGCAGGCCGAGCTCGAGCCCGACGCGCCGCACCTCGTCTTTGAACAGGTAGCGCAACGGCTCGATGAGCTGGAAGCGCAGGTCCGACGGCAGCCCCCCGACGTTGTGGTGGGTCTTGATCTTCTGGGCCGTCTTTGTCTCCGAGGTCTTCGACTCGATGACGTCGGGATACAGCGTGCCCTGCGTGAGGAAGTCGATCTGGCCGATCTTCGTCGCCTCCTCCTCGAAGACGCGGATGAACTCGTCGCCGATGATCTTGCGCTTCTGCTCGGGGTCCTCGA
>JBKKDW010000076.1:0-3485 GCA_046708025.1 Candidatus Limnocylindrales bacterium | reverse complement strand
GGCGGACGTTGTGCTCCTTGGACCCGGTGAAGTGGATCCGGTACGTGCCGGCCGCAGCGGGTGGCATCGCCATGAGGTCCACCTGCGGTCCGCGGATCAACCTGACCGCCGATTTCTGGCTGCCTCGATTGATGACCTGATCGACCATGCCCACGGAGGTGAATGCCGCCATCAACGGTCCGGGCGCATTCGTTTCCGCCAGGAGATCCAGGTCGCCGATCGACTCGCGCCGCCGCCGGAACGATCCGGCCGGCTCGATGGAGCGCAGGCCGGGTGTCGGGGCGAGGGCAGTCATGACCGCGGTCACGAGTTCCTCCGCCTGGTCCAGGCGCATCCGTGCCGGCGGCCGATCGGCCAGGCGGACCAGTCCCTCGAGCACGAGCGCCTCGGTTCGCTCGGACATGCCGCGGATGGTGCGCAAACGACCGGTTTCGGCGGCCTCGCGCAAGCCCTCTAGCGAGACGATGCCCAGCTCCTCGTGGAGCTGTCGGACGGTCCTGGGGCCCAGCCCCGGGATCTGCAACAGCTCGACCAGGCTGGCCGGAATCTCCGCCCGGAGTCGGTTGTGGAGGCGCAGTCGACCGGTCGTGGCCAGCTCGGCAAGCTTGTCGCCGATCGCCTTGCCCACGCCGGGGATCCGCGGTGGCGCCCCGGATCGATAGGCGGTCACGAGATCGACCGGACTGCGCCCGATGGCGTCGGCCGCACGGTGATAGGCGACGGTCTTGAACACGAGCTCACCCTGGAGTTCCAGGATGTCACCGATCTCGTGGAACATGCGGGCGAGGTCGCCGTTGGGCAGCTCGGCCGGTTGATCCGTCACTCGGCGGATGGTAGTGCCTACGCGGCGACGACCCGGTCCCGACCCGCCCGCTTGGCGCGATAGAGCGCCTGGTCCGCCTCGGCGATCAGCGCGTCGATCGACTGATCAGCGTGGTCGGACACCGCCACCCCAACTGACACGCTCACCCCCGGCACGCCCCAGCGCTCGAGGTCGAGCTGTCCGACCGCTGCCCTGACGCGCTCGCCGACCTCGACCGCGATGTCCATCCCGGGATTGCGCAGCAGGACCACGAACTCCTCGCCGCCGAACCGGGCCGGGACGTCGTCGTCGCGGACGGCCGCCACGATCGCCCCGGCGACCGCTCGCAGGACTTCGTCGCCGGTCGCGTGGCCATAGGTATCGTTGAGCACCTTGAATTTGTCGATATCGATCATCAGCACGCCAACTGCGTCATCCGAGCGCCGCCGTCGGGCGAGCAGCCCGCAGAACTCCTCGAAATAGCGCCGGTTGGGGAGGTTGGTCAGCGCGTCGGTCGAGGCCTGCGCCTCGACGGCTCGATACGAGTAGGCACGGGTCAGGGCGGCCGAGGCCTCGTCCGCCGCACCCCCAAGCAGGCGCCGAGTCGTCGGCGACCACGGCGCGCCCGTCCGGTGCGAGAGCACGATCGCGCCGACGACGCCGTCGTTCGAGGTGAGCGGTGCCGCCAGGGTGCGGCGCAGGCCGTAGACGCCACGAACGCGAGCGGCGATTCGATCGGCGACCAGCTGCCCTTCGCCGGGCCGCAGCGCGGGAGTTGCGCCTCGTCCGCGGGATCCGGCGGTGATCCCCGGCGCACGGCTTTCGAGGCGACCCTCCAGATCCGCGCCAGCCATCACCGCCACCGCGACCGGCTTTCGCTCGGCAACCCGGGTCTCGCCGATCGGGTCCTCAAGGTCGGCGATCGGCAGGATTGTGGTGGAGTCCGGGACGCCGGGGCGGGCGCTGATCAAGGTGGCGTCGAGCACCTGCGTGTCCGGCCGGCGGCGGACCACGACGATGTGATCGGCGTCGGTGGCGCGTGCCAGCTCGTCCACGATCGCGCTCAGGATGGCGTCCGGCGAGACCGAGCGCGACAGGCCCGACAGAATGCGGGCGAAGGATTCCGCCTCGGCTCGACGGCCCGTCTCGAGGGTCGAGACCGCGTCGCGATGGACGACGCCGGCAACGCCGACCGCGACCAGCAGCGCGATGGCGACCCAGTCGAGCACGGAGGCGCCCTCGGCACCCAGGCGCAGGACGACGACCGCGCCCAGGGCCATGAAGGAACCGGCAAAGACCCACCACGACCGTCGGATCCGTCGGTCGGGTGCCTCTGCGGGCGCGGCCGGCGGCGGACGAGGGGCTTCAGTCACTTCGGGATATCAGGATGGCGGTCCGGGTCCGGTCCGTCCATTGATACCTTCGTACCATGCGGGGCTGAGGCGAGCGCGGGCACCCGGCCCAGGCCTCACCCACGGCGGACGCAGGGAACCAGGGCGGACGGTCCGTTCGCGACGCGGTCGCCAGGCGCATAACCTCACCCACAGACTCGTACGTAGACTGGAACCTCCAAAGCTGCCCGCAAGTTCGACGCGACGGCGATCGCTCCTCGTGGCCACGGGGCCGAGGTGCGTTCCCCAGCCCATCAGAGGCGCCCAGGCACCCACAGGGCTCCGTATCAGTCCCTCGGTGCGGTTATGCGGAGTTCAGGCCCCACAAGTCAGCCTTCGTCCTCCAGCCCGTACGCCAGCGGTAACCCCCGAGCTTCCCACGTCGGGACGCCACCTGGGACCCACGACACCCGCTCGAATCCCGCCGCGCGGAGCAGCGATGCCGCGATGCTCGACCGGTAGCCGCTGGCGCAGATCGTGGCAATCGGTCGGTCCCGCGGCAGCTGGTCCAGGCGATCGGGCAGGTCGCCCGCCCCAATGACCAGGGCACCCGGCACGTGACCGGCTTCGAATTCAGCCGCCTGACGGACATCGATGACGAGCGGCGCGTCCGGCCCGCCACGATCAAGCAGCGCAGCCAGCTCGCCAACTTCGAGCACGCCACCCGGTTCGGTCGGGAAGCCCGCCTCGGCCCAGGCCGGATATCCGTCGTGGATGTAGCCCACGATCCCCTCGAACCCGATCCGCAGCGCCTGGCGGACGGCGTCGTCCCAATCGCCCGGCGTCCGGAGAATCAGCACGATCGGGCGATCCGGATCCGGCACGATCCAGCCAAGCCACGTCCCAAACGACGTCCCGGCTGGGATCGACAGCGACCCTGGCACGTGACCGGCGGCGTGCTCCGCACCGGTTCGGAGGTCGACCAGGAGCGCGCCACCGTCGAGTGCGGCGCGCGCGTCAACCGCCGACATCGGCCGAGGCAACGGCACCACGCTACCCAACAGCCGGGGCCCTGCCTGGTTCAGAGGCCGCATCCGGGCGAAGTACCGTGGGAAGGCGGGCTGGCCGGCGAGCAGCGCCCGGGCAAACGCGTCCACCTCCATCGGAGCCAGGAGCGGGTCGTTCCGGCGCTCGTAGCCGATCGTCGACCACGTCGTCGACGAGATACCGGTCGAGCACAGCGAGCCGGCGCCGTGGGTCGGATAAACCGCGACCGAATCCTCGTGGCGCAGGATCACCTCATGGAGCGATCGATGCATATCGGCTGCATATGGCACGGCTTGATCGGCCCC
>JBKKDW010000075.1:0-5963 GCA_046708025.1 Candidatus Limnocylindrales bacterium | reverse complement strand
GCGCACGGAGGCGCTGGCCGCACCGTAGAACGGCAGCTGGGGGCGGGCTACGCCTCGAATACGACCCGCCCGTCCATCACCACCAGTCTCGGTCGAGTCGTCGCCAGCGCTCCGCCCGGTTCGGCCGGCTCGCGCAGGGCCGCGGCCGATACGACCACGAGGTCCGCGCGTTGGCCAACCGTGAGCCGTCCCCGGTCATGCTCCCGGGCCGAAACAGCCGGGTCCACGCAGGCGCACCGAAGAGCCCGGTCCAACCGAAGCGCCTCGTTCGGCGCGAAAGGCGGCGTGCCCGGCGACCAGCGCAAATCCTCGCGCCGCACGGCCAGGGCGATGCCCGGCCACGGATCGAACGATTCGACCGGAGCGTCCGTGCCGAACGCGAGGACGGCGCCGGTCGCGGCAATCGAGGCCCAGCTGTAGCCGCTCCTCTCGGCGCGCTCGCCCCACAACAACCGAGCCTGCGCGGCATCGGTGCCCAGGTGGAACGGCTGGACGCTGGCGGCGATTCCGGCGGCCACGAAGGTGGCCCGATCGGCCGGATCGAGCAGCTGGACGTGCTCCAGGCGCGGCATGAGTGGCACCCGGGCGGCGGTCGGCGCCAGGACCTCCAGGCCCACCCGTACGGCGGCGTCACCGATCGTATGGATCTGGGTCGCGATGCCGGCGTCGGCAGCTCGCGTCGACAGCTCCGCCAGGCGCTCAGGCTCGGTGATCCAGACGCCTCGCCGGCGCTCCGGCGGCAGGGGGCGGTCCGCCTCCGGCTCGATGTCCTCCAGCAGCGCGGCGGTCCGCGAGCCAAGCGAGCCGTCGGCGAAACACTTCTGCCAACCGATGACTGCGCGCCCATGCGGATCGCCACCGAGCGACGCACCGCTGCGCAGGCCCCGGGCGATGGCGGCGTCGAGGGCATCGTCGCGCAGGGAGGCATGGACCCGAATCGGCAGCCGGCCCGTTTCGGACAGGTGCGCGTAGGCCTGGAACGACCAGTCCAGGTCGCGCTCCGGCACGAGGCCGCCCGGGTCGTGGACGGCCACGATGCCCAGCGCGAGCAGCTCGCGGGCGACGGTCGCGAGGCCGGTCTCGAGGTCGGCCACCGATGCCGGTGGCACATGGACGGCCACCAGCCGGGTCGCGGCCTCGTACAGGACGCCCTCGGGCTGTCCGTCTGCATCGCGCCGGATCACGCCGCCGGGTGGATCGGGTGTCTGGCTGTCAACCGCACCCGTAACGAGGGCGGCGCGGCTGGCCAGGAGGGCATGGTGATCGTGCGCCCAGATCGCGCAGCGGCGACCCGGGGCTGCCGTCTCCAGGTCCGCCGCCGTCGGCCAACGGCCCCACCGGTCGGAGTCCCAGCCATGCCCCTCGATCCAGGCCTCGGACGCAGCCAGCCGCACGTGCGCGGCCCGGATCCTGGCCAGGCCGTCGCCCAGGGTCAGCGCATCGGTCAGGTCGACCTGGCGATCGGCCAGGGCGCATTGGGCCAGGTGGAGATGCGCGTCAGTCAGGCCCGGGAGCGCGACCTCGCTGGGCTCCAGGGCGATCCGTTCGGTATGTGGATCGGCACGTGTCTCGAGGTCCACCGCGGTCCCCGCGAAGGCCACCCGTCCGGCGCGGATGCCGAGGGCCTCCACCCAGCCAAAGCCGGCGTCGCCGGCAAGCGTCGCAATCCGGCCGGTGATCAGGGCATCCAGCGGCATTGGGTCAGCCGGGCGGGTCGGCGAGGAGGCGAATCAGACCGTCGCGGTCGAGGCCGGCGCCCAGGCCGAGGGCCATGGCCACCCTCGCCTTGGGCGCACAGAGATGCCCGACCGGCAATGCGCCGGCCCGAATCCAGGCCGCTCCACCACCCCGATGGCCGTAGGCGGCCGTGGCCCGACCGGCGGGACAGCGCGAGGCGAGCGCCACGGGCACGCCGGCCGCCATCGCCCGCTCGGCCGCGGCCAGCAACGCGGGATCGGTATTGCCTGAGCCCGTCGCGGCAACCACGATTCCGTCCGCGCCAAGCCCGACGGCGGCGTCGAGCAACGAGCCATCCATGGCCACGGTTGCTGTGATCAGCTGGACCCGTTCCGCGGCCCGATCGGTGGTCACATGGCGCCGTACGCCGCGCCGGCGCAGGAGCGCGACACCGGCTGCTTCGACCCGGCCGAGCGATCCACCGTTGGGGCTGCGGAACGTGTCGAGCGAGGTCGTGTGCATTTTGACCACGTCGTCGGCCGCTTCGATGGTGCCGGCGAGGCAGACCACGACGCCCGCGCCACGCATCGAGGGCGCCGCGGCGACCCGGACCGCATCGCGCAGGTTGGCCGGCCCGTCGAACCCTTCGGCATCGGATGCTCGCATCGCCCCGGTCACCACGATCGGCTTGTCACCCTCCAGCAGGAGATCCCAGCAGAAACTCGTCTCCTCGATCGTATCCGTGCCCTGGACGACCACGGCGCCATCGATGGCTGGATCGGCCAGCGCGTCGCGTACGACGCCGGCCAGCTCGATCAGCTGGGGAAAGGTGAAGTGGCTGGCGGGCGTGCGTCCGCGATCGATCGCGACGATGTCGGCGATCTCGTCCAGCTCGGGGGTGCGGGCCAGGATCGCCGTCCCGTCCAGGACGGGAATGTATCCGCCCGCCATCGGATCGAAGACGGTGCTGATGGTTCCGCCCGTGAAGATGACCGCAGCCCTGGCCATCGGCCGTTCCGTCCCGCGCTCAGTCCCGGTCGCGCCAGGTCGGGCGATCGGCCCCCAGGGCGGCCGCAATCGGGTCCACGGCGTCCGGATCGGCCGCCGGACGCGATTCGGAGGCGCGCAGCGGTCCCCGGGTCAGCACCGAGGCAACGCCGGCAGCCATGACCCCCAGGGCGACGACGAAGATCACCGTGGTCGTGCCGACCAGGTCCGAGATCGGGCCGACGATGATGATCGGCAGGAAGCTGGCGACAGAGACGAGCATGTTCAGGACGCCGAACACGCGCCCGCGAACGTCGGCCGGCAGGTCCTCCTGGAGCTGGGTCTGCGACGGGATCGCGACCAGGCCGTAGGCGATCCCGGCGAAGAACGCGATGACCACCACGATTGCCAGCAGCGACGTCAGCCCCGACAGATCCAGGCCTCCCGGGCCGTCTGCCCCCTGCAACAGCCGGCTGATCGGACCTGCGGCAGACAGGGCCGCCAACAACGCCCCGAGCGAGATCAGGCCGCCCTCGATGACCCGTCGCCGGGGCAGGTAGCGACCGTATGCATTGAGCAGCAGGATCCCGGTCACGATCCCGAACCCGAGCGGCAGGACGACAACCGCGAAGTCCTTCGCGTCGAGGCCCAGCGCCGACCGCGCGAAGTCGGGACCGAGCACCCCCAGCACACCGACCAGGGACGCGGCGATCCCGAGATACAGCAACGACCAGCCGATCGCCCGGTTGGAGCTGATGAACCGCAGTCCTTCGCGCAGTTGCGAGAGCGTCGAGCCCACGGCGCGCTCGGCTTCGACAACGCCGAGCCGACCGTGGTGGGGGACGTCGGCCGGTGGCGGGGAGGCCGGCAATGTGAAGCAGAAAGCGGCGGCCAGGAAGTAAAGGGCGGCCACCACCAGGATGACCGCCTCGGGATTGGCCAGGTTGACCACGAGCGGGCCGAGCAGGGCGAACCCGAGCGCGAACGCTGCATTCAGGGTGAGGGTGAAGATCCCATTGGCCGCGAGCAGCTGCTTGCGCGGCAGGAGCACCGGGATCATCGCCGCCTCAGCCGGCGCGAAGAAGACGGTGACCGTAGAAACGAACACGTTGAGCAGCAAGATCAACGCGAAGTTCGTGCCCGCCAGGTAGAGCGCGATGAACGCCGCGCCGCGCAGGACGTTGGTCGCGATCAGGATCAGGCGCCGATCGATCCGATCGACATAGACCCCGGCCACGGCGGAAAAGAGGACCGCGGGAACCAGGAAGCTCAGGATCAGCAGGCTGACCGCGGTATTCGAGCGGGTCGAGTTGACCACGATCACGGTCAGGCCGTAGAGCACCATGTTGCCGCCGATCTGGGTCGCCGCCTGCGACAGCCAGAGGCGAAGGAAGGCGGTATTCCGAAAGACCGCAAGGCCGCCTCCGGCATCGGTCGGATCCGGGTCGCTGGCCGGATCCGGGGCGGTGGTGGTTGGCTCCGCGTCTGCGGGCGCGTTCGGGGCGGCGGGCGTGTCTGGCATCGCGCCGGTCAAGGTATCAAAGGCGCGGCCGGCCATGGGCCGGGACGAGGGACCGGGTCGTGGCCGGCAGCTCGATCCGATCGACCGGCGTCACCGTGACGCTGACCTCCGGTTCGGTTGCCGCGAACTGGGCGATCACGCCACCGGAGCGGGTCAGCGATCCGGTCAGCTTGTCCGGCGCACCGATCGCCGACAGCTCGAAGACCGGTCCGAGCCACACGCCGTCGATCGAGGCCTCGCCTTTGGGGCCGGTCACTACCACGCCGGTCACGATCCGGGTGTCACCCGTGCCGATGGCCTCCGCCCCCGCGTTGCGCAATTCGTTGAGCAGCTCTTCGACCCCGGACCCGCCGATCGGACCACTGATCGAAATGATCACCCCCGGTCCGCCGACCGGATCGAGCCCGGTGTAGGCGCGCACGCGACGCAGGTCCGCCCGGAGTTCGTCCACCGACGCGTCGCCGCGCGCCCGGTTCTGGTTGAGAGCATCCCGCTCATCCTCGAGCGATGAGATCTCGCGACGAAGCTGATCGTTGCGGGCATTGAGGTTGGCGACCAGGACGGTCAGGTCCTGGGACGACAGCTGGGCCATGCCGGCGCCGCCTGCTTGTGCCCGCAACTGGACAACGACGAGCACGCCCAGGACGAGCGCCACCGCGGCGATAGCGAACTGACTCCTCGCCCGGTGCACCGCTAGCCGCCCGGGGTCGCGGTCGGCCCGGCGGACGGTGCGGCGGTCGGCGACGCCAGCGGCCGCGAGTAGCGCAGGGTCACCGTGCCCGCGAACGCCGGCATGTCGACGCTCTCGGGCTCGGCGAACGACAGGCGGATGCCGTAGGCCTCGGCGCGTGCCCGCACGAAGTCGATGAAGCCGGTCGAAGCGCTTAGCCGGTCGTACAGATCCGCCGCCCCCAGCGCCGTCACCTGGTAGGGCGGCGCGAGGTAAGCCGAGTTGACCAGGAGCGACGAACCGATGTCGATGATTGCAGTGGTGGGCGTGACTCGCTCGCCGTTGATCGCGATGGCCTCGGCGCTGGCCACCCAGAGCTCCTCGATGACGGTGCGAACATCGCGCGATCCAACGAGGTAGTCGGCCTGGCTGCCACCGGGCGGAACCAGCGCCTGCGAATCGTCAAGCTGGAGCACGATGCCGGTCCCGGTCAACGGGATCAACCCGGCGGCGATGCGCGCCTCTTCCAGCTGGGCGTTGAGTTGCCGGACAAGGTCGGCGGACCCGGCGCCCTGACCCTGAACGCCCTGGATCGCCTCGCGCAATCCGAGGATTCTGCCCTTCAGTGCGTCCTGCTGAGCCTGCAGCTCCGTGGCGATCTCGAGTAGCGGCGTGCGCCCCTGGGTCGTGTAGCGAACGCGCGGCCCCTCGGAGCCGAGCTGGGCGGCGATGAGGAAGCCCAGGACGAGCAACGCCGCCCCAAGCGTGATCTGCCAGCTCGGGATGGCGCGCAGCCACCTGAAGGTCATTGAGCCGACCCCCGGTTGCGCCGCCGACGGGCGATCCAGGCGAGGGCGAGTCCGCCCACGCTGAGCGCGGCTGCCAGGGCCACGACGGCCCACCCTGCCGCGCCACCGTCGGCAGCCGGGGCAGCCGGGGTAGGCCCGGCCGATGCCCCTGCACTGGCGGCCGCGGGGCCGCTCGACGCCGTCGGCGCAGTCGTGGCCGCGGCCTCGCCGAGCCACGCCGACGGAATGGGGCCGTCGGGCGCGGGTTGCGGGCCGTAGCGGGTCGGCGCCGTAGCCCCCAGGTCATCCAGCCAGGCGG
>JBKKDW010000074.1:0-3437 GCA_046708025.1 Candidatus Limnocylindrales bacterium | reverse complement strand
GTACAACCCACTGCCGATGGCCTGGCCGGCCGGTGGATCGTCCGGTGTCCAGAACAACATCAACATGCCGCGGGTCCTCGCGACCGACAGCGTCAAATGGACCGGCGAAGGCGTCGCAGCCGTGGTCGCCGAGACGGCCGAGCAGGCCGTCGACGCGCTCGAGGCGATTCAAGTCGACTGGGACCCGCTGCCGGCCGTGGTCGACGCCGAGAAGGCGACCCAGCCGGGTGCCCCGCAACTTCACGAGAACGCTCCGAACAACGTCGTCTTCGTCTGGCCGGTCGGAGACAAGGCGGGCACGGACGCGGCGATCGAGTCGGCTGAGGTCGTTGTCCGGCAGCGGATCGTCAACCAGCGACTGATCCCGAACCCGATGGAGGTTCGCGGCGACATCGGTTGGTACAACCCCGGCACGGACGAGTACACGATCTGGATGTCGAGCCAGACGCCCCACATCATGCGCCTGCTGCTGACGGCGTTCGTGACCGGCATCCCCGAGCACAAGGTTCGCTGCATCAGTCCCGACGTGGGCGGTGCCTTCGGCACCAAGATCTTCTGCTACGCCGACATGGCCCTGGTCATGTTCGCCAGCAAGGCGATCGGTGGGCGGCCGGTCAAGTGGGTCGAGTCGCGCCGCGAGAACTACCAGTCGACCACCCACGGGCGCGACCACATCACCTACCTCGAGGTGGCCGGTACGCGCGAGGGCGAGATCACCGGGCTCCGGGTGAAGACCTACGCCAATCTCGGTGGCCGCCTGTCGACGATCGGACCGGGCATCCCGACCACGCTCTACGGCCGGGTCCTGGCCGGGCCGTACAAGTTTCCGAATGTCTACTGCGAGGTCACCGGGGTCTATACCAATACCACGTTCGTGGACGCCTATCGTGGGGCCGGCCGGCCCGAGGCGACCTACGTGGTCGAACGGGCGATGGACCTGTTCGCCGACGAAATCGGGATGGACCCGGCGGCGATTCGTCGCAAGAACTTCCTGCCGCCCGACGCGTTCCCGTACGACAACCCGTCGGGCCTCGGCACGGCCGTCAATGGCGAGAAGATCTTCATTGATTCGGGCAACTATGAGCCGGCCCTCGACAAGGCCCTGGCCAAGGTCGACTACGACGGTCTGGAGGCGAGGAAGCAGGAAGCACGGCAGCGAGGCAAGCTGCTCGGGCTCGGCCTCAGCACCTACATCGAAGTCTGCGGAGTCGCGCCGAGCAAGTGGATCGGGGCCGTCGGCGAGGGCTGGGGCGCCGCGATGTGGGAGTCGGCCAACCTCAAGGTCCACCTGACCGGCAAGATCATCGTGACCGTCGGCACCCAGTCCCATGGGCAGGGCCACGAGACGACGTACGCGCAGGTCATCTCGCACGAGCTCGGCGTGCCGATGGACGACATCATCGTCCAGCATTCGGACACGCAGGGAACACCGTTCGGGTACGGCTCGTACGGCAGTCGGACGAGCTCGGTGGGCATGACCGCAGCGGTAAAGGTCGCCGGCAAGATCCGCGAGAAGGCGAGGCGCTACGCTGCCCACATGCTCGAGGCCAACGTCGACGACGTCGAGGTCGACGGGGCGAACTACCGGGTCAAGGGCTCACCCGACCGGGTCAAGACCCTCCAGGAGATCGCGTTCGCGATCGACCTTGGGTTCAGCCTCCCCGAGGGCATGGAGCCGTACCTCGACGAGACCGCTTATCACGACACCCCGAACTGCACCTGGCCGTTCGGGACGCACATCGCGATCGTCGAGATCGACGCGGAGACCGGGGTAGTCGACCTGATCCGCTACGTGGCGGTCGACGACGTCGGCAAGAAGATCAACCCGATGATCGTCGACGGACAGCTCCACGGTGGGATTGCCCAGGGTGTTGGCCAGGCGCTCTGGGAGGGCGCGATCTACAGCGACGAAGGCCAGCTCCTGAGCGGTTCAATGATGGACTACACCGTCCCGCGGGCGTCATTCTTCCCGAACCTCGAGCTGGACGAGACGGTCACCCCGTCGCCGGTCAATCCGCTTGGGGTGAAGGGCGTCGGCGAAGCCGGCGCGATCGCCAGCACGGCCGCGGTCGCCAATGCCGTGGTCGATGCGCTCAGCCCGCTCGGAATCCGTCATCTCGACATGCCTTACACGCCGCAGACGGTCTGGCGGGCGATCCAGGGCTCGAAGGGTGGCCAGGCGTGATCCCGGCGGCGTTCGCCTACCAGCGTCCGGGCAGCCTCGACGAGGCGCTCCGGATCATCGCATCGGACCCTGGCGCCAAGCTGCTGGCCGGCGGCCAGAGCCTGCTTCCGTTGCTAAAGCTGCGACTCGGTGCCGCCGAGACGCTGGTCGATATCGGTCGCCTCGCGGAGCTTAAGGGCGTCCGCCAGATGGCCGACGGGCGGCTGGCGGTCGGAGCGCTGACGACGTATCGCGAGCTCGCCGAGTCGGCGGCAGGTCAGTACGGCCTGCTGCGCGACGCGCTGCCGGGGATCGGCGACATCCAGGTTCGCAACCAGGGCACGATCGGTGGCGCCATCGCCCATGCCGACCCGGTGTCCGATCTGCCGGCCTGCCTGCTCGCCCTCGATGCGGAGGTGGTGGCGCGCTCGGCGAATGGTGAGCGGACTATCCCGATCGGCGCCTTTTTCGAGGGCCCGTTCGCGACCGCTCTCGAGCCCCACGAGATCCTGACCGAGATCCGGCTGCCGGGGCCGCGCGACGACGCAGGGTCGGCCTACGTCGCACTGGAACAGTCGGCATCCGGCTACGCCATGGTCGGGGTCGCGGCCGTTGTCTTCGGCGGCGACGCCGGGCGCATCGCGAGCGCCAACGTCGCCCTGACCGGCGTGGGCGACCACCCGTACCGAGCCCGGGCGGTGGAGGCCGCGCTGGCCGATTCGGATGGCTCCGCGGCGGCGATAGAGGCGGCGGCGGCGCATGCCACCGACGGGCTCGAAGTCGGCGGCGACATCCACGCTGACCGCGCCTACAGGACGGCGATGGCCGCCGTCTACACCCGCCGTGCGGTCGAGGCCGCGTTCGCCCGGTTGACCTGACCGATCCGGCCTGGCGTGCGAGTCGAGCGGGTCACTCCTGCCCCGGCTGCTGTCGGGGAGGACGCCTCTGAGCGGACGGTCGCGAAGCTTGGGCATGGGGGCATCCTCACCCGTAGCCAGCGCTTCCGCTTCCCGGCCTATGCTCGCGACCTGGACGCGCCCGATGGTTGACTCGGGCGCCGTGTAGATTCCGCGGATGACTGACCGAGAGTCGCGCCCCGCCGGCACCCGCTCGATCGAGGCGCTGGCCGAGGAATTCCGGAGCCGCGACTACATCACCGACCGCTCGCTGGCGACGGCCGTCTTCCTGGCCCTGGAGCTCGGCCGTCCGCTGCTCCTCGAGGGCGAGGCCGGCGTCGGCAAGACGGAACTCGCCAAGGTCCTTGCCGCCTCGC
>JBKKDW010000073.1:0-22024 GCA_046708025.1 Candidatus Limnocylindrales bacterium | reverse complement strand
GGCGGGAATGTCCGCTACGAATTCCGCACCAGCGCCGACCCGGGCGAATTCTCCGACTTCTTCCGGGTCTTCTTCGGCGAGGATGCCGCCGGCAGCGGTGCTGCCGGCGGGATCGGCCCCGGCCGTGGGCGGCGACCGACCGGTGGCCCCGGTTTCGAGGAGATTCTTGCCGGTATGGGGCTCGGCAGGTCCGGGTCCGGCCAGAGCGCCGGTGCGAGCTCGACTGGGCGCCTGGGCACGGCACCGCCGGCCGCCCACGAAGCCCTCGCTGACATCAGCCTGACAGAGGCCTACCACGGCACGACCAGGCTGCTCGATGTCGATGGCCGGCGTCTCGAAATCGCCATCCCTCCCGGAGCCGACAGCGGAAGCAGGATCCGCCTTACCGGCAAGGCTCCGGGCGGCGGCGATCTGTTCGTGGTGGTGCGCCTGCTGCCGGACCCTCGATTCACGCGGCGCGGCGCGGACCTCGAGCTCGAGCTGCCGTTGACCCTCGAGGAGGCGCTCATGGGCGCCGACGTCAAGGTCGAGACGCTCAAGGGCAGCGTTCTGCTCAAGGTCCCGCCCGGCACCCAGGGTGGCCGGACCTTCCGGCTCACCGGTCAGGGCATGCCGCGGTTCAAGGCCACGGGGCATGGCGACCTGTACGTCAAGGCGCGCGTCATCCTCCCGACCGATCTCTCGGACGAGGCGAAGGCGGCCGCCCGGCGCTTCTTCGACCTGGCCAGGCAACCTGATCCGCGCTGACGACGCGCGACTCCAACCACGAGAGAAGACATGCAACTCGAACGCTTCACCCAGAGGGCCCAGGAGGCGATCGTCGCCGCCCAGGCCACGGCCCAGCGGCTGGACAGCCCGATCCTGGACGCGGAACACATCCTGTCGGCGCTGGTCGAGCCGGATGACGGAGTGCCAGCCGAAACGCTCCGTCGGCTGGGTGTGGACCTGCCCGGATTCCGAGGTGAGCTGGCCGCACTCCTGGCCAGGCGAGCCCGGATCCAGGGCGGTTCGCTCGCCCTGGATCCACGCGGCCGTCGGGTCATCGAGTTGGCCGAGGCCGACGCGAAGCGGCTGGGCGACGAATACGTGTCGACGGAGCACCTGCTCCTCGGCATCGCCGAGGTCGGCGGCGAGGGGCGATCCCTGCTCGAACGCCACGCCGCCGGTCGAGAGGCCATCCTGCAGGCGCTCCAGAGCGTGCGCGGCGGCCAGCGGGTCACGTCGCCCAACCCAGAGGGCACCTACGCGGCCCTCGAGAAGTACGGCCGCGACCTGACCGTGGAGGCCCGCGCCGGCAGACTCGATCCGGTCATCGGACGCGACGAGGAGATCCGCCGGGTCATCCAGGTGCTCTCGCGCCGGACCAAGAACAACCCCGTCCTGATCGGCGAGCCGGGCGTCGGCAAGACGGCCATCGCCGAAGGCCTCGCCCAGCGGATCGTCCGCGGCGACGTGCCCGAGACGCTCAAGGACAAGCGGGTCGTGTCGCTCGATCTGGGTGCGCTGATCGCAGGGGCCAAGTTTCGCGGCGAGTTCGAGGAGCGCCTCAAAGCGGTGCTCAAGGAGATCAAGGACGCCGATGGCCGGATCATCCTGTTCATCGACGAGCTCCACACCGTGGTCGGCGCGGGAGCGGCCGAAGGCGCCATGGACGCCTCCAACCTGCTCAAGCCGATGCTCGCCCGCGGCGAGCTGCACACGATCGGCGCGACGACCCTGGACGAGTACCGCAAGCACATCGAGAAGGACGCCGCGCTTGAGCGCCGCTTCCAGCCGGTCCTGGTCGACCAGCCGAGCGTCGAGGAGACGATCAGCATTTTGCGCGGCCTGCGCGAGCGCTACGAGGTCCATCACGGCGTGCGGATCACAGACTCGGCCCTGGTCGCGGCGGCCACCCTGTCCAACCGCTACATCACGGACCGGTTCCTGCCCGACAAGGCTATCGACCTGGTCGACGAGGCCGCCTCGCGCCTGCGCATGGAGATTGACTCGATGCCGCTCGAGCTCGACGAGCTCGAGCGCCGACGAATCCAGCTCGAGATCGAGCGCGAAGCGCTGCGCAAGGAGACCGACGACGCGTCGAAGACTCGGCTCGAGGCGCAGGAGAAGGAGCTGGCCGATGTCGAGGAAGAGGCCGGCGCGATGAAGCAGCGCTGGGAGGCCGAGAAGACCGCGATCGCCGCCATCCGGGCCACCAAGTCCGAGCTCGAGTCGCTCGCCGTTCGGATCGAGCAGGCTGAGCGCGAGGCCGACTACGCCACGGCCGCCCAGCTCAAGTACGGGACCCACAAGGAGCTGACCGACCGGTTGGCCGAGGGGCAAACGACCCTCGCCACCCTCCAGGGACCCGGCTCGCTGCTCAAGGAGGAGGTGACCGCGGACGACATCGCGGAGATCGTTGGCGCCTGGACCGGGATTCCGGTCAGCCGCCTGATGGAGGGCGAAACGGCCAAGCTGATCCACATGGAGGAGCGCCTGCACGAACGGGTCGTCGGCCAGGACGAGGCCCTCGCGGCCGTTTCCGACGCCGTCCGCCGCGCCCGGGCTGGGTTGAAGGACCCGCGCCGTCCGATCGGCTCGTTCCTGTTCCTTGGTCCCACCGGGGTCGGCAAGACCGAGCTTGCCCGCGCCCTCGCCGAATTCCTGTTCGACGACGAAGACTCGATGGTTCGGATCGACATGAGCGAGTACATGGAGAAGTTCGCCGTCTCGCGCCTGATCGGCGCGCCGCCCGGTTATGTCGGCTACGACGAGGGCGGCAAGCTGACCGAGGCCGTTCGTCGACGGCCGTACCAGGTCGTCCTGCTCGACGAGATCGAAAAGGCCCATCCGGACGTCTTCAACGTCCTGCTCCAGGTCCTCGACGACGGCCGCCTGACCGACAGCCAGGGCCGCACGGTCGATTTCAAGAACACGGTCGTGATCATGACCAGCAACATCGGCAGCGCCGCGATTGCGGCGACCGGGGCGCGAGCCGGCGATGCCGCCTACGAGGCGATGAAGCGCGAGGTGACCGATTCGCTCAGCGCCCACTTCCGGCCCGAGTTCCTGAACCGGGTCGACGAGGTGATCGTCTTCCACGCCCTGACGAGCGCCGACCTGGAGCGGATCGTCGAACTGCTCCTGGCAGAGCTCGGCCGCCGACTCGAAGCACAGAATCTGACCCTGGAGCTGACCCCATCCGCCCGTGCCCTGATCGTGCGCGAGGGTACCGACGCCGCATTCGGGGCGCGGCCGCTCAAGCGAACCATCCAGCGCCTGGTCGAGAACCCGCTCGCACGCGCCCTCGTGGCTGGCCAATTCAAGCCCGGTGACCAGGTGACCGCCGATGCCGACATCAGGTCCGTGACGATCGTCTTCTCGACGGAAGGCGCCACCGTGGTTGCCGAAGGCGGCGCACGGCGCGACGCACGCCGACGAGCGGCGGACGACGCTGCACTACCGGTCGGTGCCGGATCGGGCCGGACGTCGAACCCCCTGGATCTTCCGCCGACCGAGCGCAAGAGCGGCGACGGCGAGCTGATCAACTAGTCCCGCATCGCGTGGGTCGGGTCGCCTGAGGCATGCGTTACACGGATCTCGCCGTCCGACTGGCGGTTCTGCCAGCCACGCTTCCCGCTCCGGCGGAGGCACTGATGCCGAGATTGACCGGGCCGGCTGGAGGGCGCCCGCCCTCCATGCCTCTTGATCGCGTGGCTGTTCGACCGGCGGCCGTGCTCGTTCTGCTCTTTCCTGATGATGCCGGCGACGCACGCGTGGTCCTGACCGAGCGGGTCACGCGTGATGGCCACCACAGCGGCGAGGTGAGCTTGCCGGGTGGCCGCGCGGAGCCGAGCGACGGGGACCTCGCGGCGACGGCCATGCGCGAGGCCGTCGAGGAAGTGGCGCTCGATCCGGCGGCCGCCGGCGTCCGAGTCATCGGGCAGCTCGAGCGGTTCTGGATCCCGGTCAGCAATCACGAGGTGACCCCGATCCTCGCCCTCGCCGAACGGCGTCCGGATCTCGTCGCATCGCCGGACGAGGTGGCCAGGATCATCGAGGCGCGCGTCTCCGATTTTCTGCCGGATGCGCCCTTCGAGATCGTCGAGCGTACGGTTCGAGGCTGGCCGCTGCGCTATGGGGCCTATCGGGTGGACGGGTTGTCGGTGTGGGGCGCGACCGCGCGCATTCTCAGCCAGCTCGGAGCCGTGCTTGCGGCCCCCGCGCCCGGTGAACCACCTTCCCGGCCCCCGGCCTGAGCTGACGGGCTATAGCGGCTCCCCGTCGGCTGCGTGGCGGCGCGCTGGATCGAGCGCCCGCTCCGCCAACGCACCGACCCCGCGACCCGCGAATCGTCCCTCCGCGGTCAGCTCGCGCGCCCGGCCGAGCACCGCTCCACCGTCATCGGCCCCGGCGAACTCGACGACCAGGGCGCGCATCTCCGAGTGCTCGGTCCCGGCCGTGTGGACCACGTCGGGCGGCCAGCAGGCCGCCTCGCCCGCCGCGATCCGGGTCCGCTCGTCGCCGACCCCCACCCAGCCGCCACCCTCGACCACGATGAAATAGGTGGTATTGGGGTTTGAGTGCGGCTCGATCCGGGCGTTCCGCGCGAAGGCGAGCTCGGCCACGATCCCTCGGCCGTCCGAATGGAGGACCTGTCCGGTCAGGCCAACCGAACCTGGTGGGCCGTCCGGGCGCCGGTGCCCGACGCCGAAGCGACGGATCTCGATCGGCACCGCCCGAATCGCAATCTAGCGCCGTCGGCGCTGCTGACGTCGGCTCCCGCGCCGCCGGATGGTGGCCTCCGGGTCCGCGAATTTCTGCTTGCTGAAGTAGCGCTCCCGGGCGAGCCGTGCCTCATGGGCGGCCAGGATCGGCGGGAACCGCCGGAAGCGAATCCAGACCAGCGTCGCGATTCCGATCATCTCGGTGACCAGGACGAGGAAGAGATCGAACACGAAGAGCGACTCGATGATCACCAGGCTGAACGTGATCAGTCCGGCCCACCATAGCCACTCCCACATCTCGAGGTAGGGCGGGTGCTTGCGCAGCGCCCGGGTACGAACGGTGTAGAGGACGCCGAGCGTCACCAGCAGGGCGAGCGAGGCGATCCAGGTCGGGTGGAAGAGGTCCGGGAAGTTGTCGTCGTTGAACGACAGGAACAGGTAATCCCAGGGGGCCAGCGTCACCCTCAAACCTCAAGTCTCGGTGTCGGTTGGTGGCCGGAGTATGCCATGTCAGGCGGTATACTCGGCTGAACGACGCGCCGCGAGGCGAACGGGAGGATGCCCCGGGTGCGAGCCCTGCTGTCAGTGGCGAATCGAAACGGGATCGCGGCGCTTGCGCGCGACCTGCTGGAGCTCCGCGTCGAGGTCTTTGCCACCGACGGGACCCGCGAGTTCCTTGCCGCTGAGGGTATTCCCGTGGCATCCGTCTCGGACCTGACCAGGGGATCGCCGCTGGTCGGTGGCCAGGTCAAGACCTTCCATCACGCGGTCTACGCCGGGATCCTGGCCCGGCGCGACGTTCAGGCCCAGCTGGACGAGCTGAACGAGCAAGGCATCGGCCTGATCGATCTGGTCGTGGTGAATGTCAAGCCATTTGCCCCGGCGATCGGGGTGAAGCTGGTTGGGCTGGACGAGGCGATCGAGATGATCGATGTCGGCGGCGCCGCCCTGCTGGGCGCCGCGGCGCGCAATTCGGCCGGTGTGGCGGCCGCCTCGGATCCGACCCACTACCCGGTCATCACCAGGGAACTGCGTGAGCTTGGGCTGGTCAGCCCGGAGACCCGCGCCCGCCTGGCGGCTGAAGCCTTCAGCACCGTGGCGGCATACCACGCCGAGATCGCGGCCTACCTCAACCAGATCTCGGGCAACATCTTCCCGAGCCGCCTGGCGATCGTGCTCGAGAAGGTGGGCGACCTGCGCTACGGCGAGAACCCGCACCAGCGCGCGGCGGTCTACCGCGAGACGACCCACCGCAGCGGCACCGTCGCGGACGCAACCCGCCTCCAGGGCGATCAGCCCTCGTTCAACAACCTGCTCGATCTGGATGCGGCCTACCGGATCGCGCGCGATTACACCGCCCCGACCGTGGCGATCGTCAAGCACACCGATCCCGTCGGCCTGGCTTCGCACCATGAACTGGTCGAGGCCTACCGGCACGCCGTCGAAACCGATCCCGTGGCCGCGTTCGGCGGGATCGTGGCCGTCAACCGCGAGCTCGATGGCGCGACGGCGCGAGAGATCGCGGCGAATTCCTACGAGGCCGTCGTGGCGCCCGGGTTCAGCCAGTCGGCGCTCGGGATCCTGCGCGACAAGCCCGGCCTGGAACTGCTGGCGGTTCCGCCCGATCCGACCGAGGGCATGCGCGACTATGGCATCGCCAGCCTGGATTTCAAGCGAATCGCCGGCGGCCTGCTGGTCGAGACCCAGGACGAGCTCGGGCTCGATCGCGGGCGGCTCCAGGTCGTGACCATCCGCCGGCCGACGCTCGAGGAGCTGACCGATCTGCTGTTCGCGTGGCGCGCGGTCCGGCATGTCCGCTCGAATGCGGTGATCCTGGCCCGGAACGGGGCGACGGTCGGGATCGGTGCCGGCCAGGCGAGCCGCCTCGTGTCGGTCGAGATCGCGGTCCGCCGCGCCGGCGATCGGGCCAAGCTCTCGGTCATGGCCTCGGATGCGTACTTCCCGTTCCCCGATGGAATCCAGGCCGCCGCCGGAGCCGGGGTCACCGCCATCATCCAGCCGGGCGGCTCGATCCGCGACGAGATGGCCATCGAGGTGGCCGATCGCCATCATCTGGCGATGGTCTTCACCGGCCGCCGTCACTTCCGCCACTGAGCGGGTCCCCTAAGGGGAGGCCACTCCATGGAACAGCTGCTTGCGCTCGAGATGATCCGGGTCACGGAGGCGGCGGCCATCGATTCCGCGCGATTCATGGGCCGCGGGGCGAAGGACGAGGCCGACGCCGCGGCGACCGAGGCGATGCGCAGAACCATGGACGAGATCGACTTCGACGGACGGATCGTCATCGGCGAGGGCGAGCGCGACGAGGCCCCGATGCTCTACATCGGCGAACGCGTCGGTCGATCGGGCGGGCGGGACGAGGGCGTGCCCGCGATCGACATCGCGGTCGACCCGCTCGAAGGCACGAACCTGGTCGCCCACGGCCAGGCCGGGGCGATCACCGTCCTTGCCGCGTCGGAGTCGGGTGGGCTCACCCATGCGCCGGACACGTACATGGAGAAACTGTGCGTCGGGCCCGTGGCGGCCGGCAAGGTCGACATCCGTGAATCGCCGACCGAGAACCTGGGCCGCATCGCCGAGGCGCTCGGGCGGCGCGTCAACGACATCACGGTGGTCATCCTGGAGCGGCCGCGCCACGACGCTCTTGTCGCCGAGGTCCGCCAGGCCGGGGCGCGGATCAAGCTGATCGGCGACGGCGACCTGTCGGCTGCGATCTCGTGCGCCGTGTCGGGCACCGGTGTCCACGCGGTCATGGGCATCGGCGGAGCGCCCGAAGGTGTCATCACGGCCGCGGCGATGCGCTGCCTGGGTGGCGAGATCCAGGCCCGCTTCCGCTATCGCAGTGACGAGGAGCGGGAGCGTGGCACCCGGATGGGTCACGGCGACGAGGACCGCGTCTACTTCACAGCAGACCTGGCACCGGGCGAGAACCTCGTCTTCGCGGCAACGGGCGTGACCGCCGGCGACCTGCTCGAGGGGGTCCGGTTCTTTGGTGGCGGCGCCCGGACGCACTCGCTGGTGATGGCCTATCAGACCAAGCAGGTGCGCTTCGTGGACACGGTTCACATGTTCGACCGGGACAGCCCACCGCGGGTCAGGCTGTAGCGTCGCGCAGGTAGCCGACAAACCGCCAAGCTTCGTGGTAGGTGTTGTAGAGCGGAACGGGCGCAACACGGACGATGTCGGGCGGGCGATAGTCGGCGACCACGCCACGGGCGGCGAGGCCGGCCAGGATCCCCTCGGCGGCATCGAACCGGAGTGACAGCTGCGCTCCGCGCGACGCGGGATCCGTGGGGGTCATGACCTCCACCGGGAGCGCCTCCAGCAGGCGTGCCAGGTACCCGGTCAGGGCCACCGATCGCGCCCGCAGCGCCGGCATCCCGACCTCATCGAAGATGGCCAGCGACGTGGCGATCGGGGCGAGCGCCAGGACCGACGGGGTGGACGCCTCCCAGCCGGCAGCGCCTGCCGCCGGTGCGAAGGCGTCGACCATGTCGAACCGCTGATCCGGATCGATGCCCCACCACCCGCCGAGGCGTGGCGTCGATGGATCCCGGCCATGGCGATCGTGGACGAAGATCGCACCAACCGATCCAGGGCCGCCGTTCAGGTACTTGTAGGTACACCACGCGGCGAAGTCCACGTCCCAGTCGTGCAGTGACAGCTCGATGTTGCCCACCGCGTGCGCCAGGTCCCAGCCGACCATGGCGCCCGCCGAGCGCCCGGCAGCCGTCAATCGTCCGATTTCGTGGGCCTGCCCGGTGGCGAAGTTCACGCCGCTGATGAACACCATGGCGAGCTCGTCAGCATGCTCCCGGATGGCGGCTTCCAGGTCAACAGTGCGAACGACGGAGGACCCCCCGCGAGGCTCGACGACGACCAGATCCAGGGCAGGATCCAGTCCACGCTGTTGCAGGTGACTTGCCAGGGCATGGCGGTCGGACGGGAAGAGGGGACCGTCCGCGAGGATCCGCCGGCGCCGGCCATCGGGCCGGAAGAAGGACGCTAGCAGCAGGTGGATGTTGACGGTCAACGCGTTGAGGATAGCTACCTCGGACGGCCGTGCACCAACGAGGCGGGCCATCGGGTCTCGCAACCGCTCCGTGTAGGTGAACCACGGCCGCCTGGGCTCGAACCAGGCGTCGACTCCGAGACGCGCCCAGGCCTCGAGCTCGGCTTCGATCGCGGCGCGCACAGAACGTGGCTGGAGCCCCAGTGATTGTCCGGCCAGGTAGATCGCCGGTTTTCCCTCAGGCCCGACGGGCAGAAGAAACCGATCGCGAAAACGGGAGAGCGGGTCAGCGGCGTCTCGAGCCAGCGCGTCCGCTTCGCCCGACTCAGCCAAGCCGCAGGTTCGGCAGCACCTCGCGGCCGAAGGCCTCGATGAACTCCGCCTGGTTCCGCCCGACGTTGTGGAGATGGACCTCGTCGAAGCCCATGTCCACGTAGTGCTGGATGTTCTCGGTCTGCGCATCGAGGCTGGACGAGACCTCGCAGCGGTTGGTGAAATGCTCGGGCCGGACGAGCCTGGCCATGGCCGCGAAGTCCTCCGGGTTCCGGATGTCCTGCTTGGGGAAGGCCATGCCGCCGTTGGGCCACTCGCGCAGGGCGTTGTCCATCGCTTCCTCGTCCGTGGGCGCCCAGGACAGGTGGATCTGGAGGAGCTTCGGCTTGCCAGCGGGGTCCTTGCCCGCCTCCCGGGCGCCCTCGTCGAACTTCTCCCAGAGCATCCCGATCTTCTCGTCCGCGGCGCCGACCGTGATCATGCCGTCGGCGAACTTCCCGGTCCGCCTGGCGTTGACCGGTCCGGCCGTTGCGACGTAGATCGGGACGGGTGCCTCGGGACGGGTGTAGAGCTTGGCGCTCTCGAGCTTGAAGTGGTCGCCCCGATGCTTGACCACGTTGCCGGTGAAGAGCTTGTTGATGACCTCGATCGCCTCGAACAGCATGGCGCTGCGAACGCCGACCTCGGGCCATGCACCGCCCAGGATGTGCTCATTGAGCGCCTCGCCCGCACCGAGCCCAAGCCAGAACCGGCCGGGAAACATGGCGCCCAGCGTGGCCGCAGCATGGGCGATCACCGCCGGGTGGTAACGGAAGCCCGGACAGGTGACCGCAGTGCCGAATGGGAGGGTCGTGCGCGTGCCGAGGGCGCCCATGAACGACCAGGCAAACGCGCTCTGGCCCTGTTGCGGCGTCCACGGATGAAAGTGCTCACTGACCATGAAGCCGGCATCGAAACCCGCGGCCTCGGCCGCGGCGCAGTAGTCGAGCAGATCGGTCGGGTGGAACTGCTCGAGCATGGCGGCGTAGCCGATCCTGGTCATGGGCGGGGTCTCCGATTCGGGCGTGGGCGCCGGCTTGAGGGCTGGGGTTCGGAGCGTAGCATCAGCGCCGCCAGGCTCCCGCCATCGCGTCCCATGCGCCGATCGCGCGGACAGTGGTGGGACCCTCGACGGCCAGCCGGTGGCGTCGGGCCGTTTCCACGGAGCAGCCCCAGCCGGGTGGTACCAGCCCCGGCGCGAGATCGCTAAGCGGGGCAAGCACGAACAACCGCTCATTTGCCTCGGGGTGGGGCACGACGAGCAGCCGAGCCGCCACGGCCGGGTCGGTGGCGGCCCGGATTGATCGAGTCTCGGGCGACCGTTCCATCGCCAGGCGCGCCCGACCGAAGACGAGCAGATCGAGGTCCAGCTCGCGTGGGCCCCAGCGACGACGAGGACGCCGGCCGAAGGCCCGCTCGATGGCCTTCAGCGACGTCAGCAGGCTGAGCGCGCCGGTTGCCGGGTCGGGTCCAGCGGGGACGTCGAGGGCAACGACCGCGTTGCGGAACTCGGCCTGGTTGGTGACGCCCACCGGCGCGGTCGCATATAGCCGCGAGACGGCGTGCAGTTGCGCCTGCGGCAGTTCGGCCAGCGACTTCACGGCGGAGGCAAGGCTGGCGCTCGCGTCACCCACGTTGGCGCCCAGGCCGACGTAAGCGCGGACTCGACGTTCGGTCATGGCTCCTCACCTGGTCGGCGGCTAGACTCGATGCCTGATGGCCAAGCGCCCGGTCACCGTCCGTATCTTCCATCCGGAACCGGGTCCCGCCACCGGTCCGCTCGAACGCTGGGTGTCAATCGCCCGAGCGGCGCTCGCCGAGCGTCACCGGGTCGCCTTCCGGGACGCCGGCGCAGCGGACGCCGTCGTCCTCAGCGGCCCGCCCGACGATACATCGTTCGGGGCCAGGATCCGCGAGGTTGTCCGGGCGACGCGCCCGGTGGGGCTGGTGGTCCTGGGGTCGGGCGCGATCCCGCTGGCCACGCCACGCGACTATCGCGACCTGGTCGCGACGGCTGCGACCGAGCTCCGCGAGGCGCTCACCAACAACCGCTATTCAGCGGACGTCGTTGCGATTGCCTGCGCCGAGGCCATGACCGACCTGCCGGACCTGCCCGGCGACAACGCCCTGCCGCGCTGGCTGGAGGAGGTCGCCGGCTACCAGGTCGGGGACCTGCGGCGACGGTGGCGGCTGGGGTTCGACATCGACGGGCCGCTGGAACTGGTCCTGCTGGGCAACCCGGTCCCGCCCCACCGCCCTTGCCCCGACCTGTCGATGCTCCGAGCGCGAATCGCCGCGGTGCGGGCCGCGAGCGCCGATCGGCGGGCGGAGCTGATCGTCTCCGGTCGCGCGTCCGTGTCGTCGCTGGCCTGGCTGGAGCGAGCGATTCCGGCGCGGATCAGGGCGTTCGTCGAGGAGCGCGGACTGCGCGCGGCCACGCGGCTCGCCCAAGAGCAGGCACCCGATGCCGAGCGCGCCGAGCCCCGACCGCCGGCTTCACTTTTGGGGGCGCTCCTCGAGCGTGCGGGACCCGACGGTCTGGGCCGCGAGCTCGCCCGTCTCGGAGACGCCGCGATCGTCGACAGTCGGGTTCTTCTCGCCCATCGCCTCGGTGTCGACGAAACCGCCTGGCCGAAAGCGGAGGACCGTTTCGCGTCGGACCTGCTGCTACCCGAAAGGGTCGCCGATCCGTGGCTGCGCGAGCTGACCGAGGCCGCGATCCATGCCCCGATTCCGATCCTGCTCGGTGGCCACTCCCTGGTCGGCCCGGGCGTACGGCTGCTGCTCAGGCGGCGGCGCCGGCAACGACCGTGGACCTGACCCCGAACATCCGGCGCGACCTGGCGCCCGACCTGGACGCCGTCGGCCAGGACGAGGACCTCGTCGCCCGGATACGGGCCGAGATCGAGCGAGATGGCCCCATCACCTTCGCCCGCTTCATGCAACTCGCGCTGTACGACCCGGCGGGCGGCTACTACCGAGCCGGCGACGCGCGACCGGGTCGCGCCGGCGACTTCCTGACCGCGCCAGAGACCCACCCAATCTTCGGCGCCGCGCTCGCCCGCGGCATTCAGGAAATCTGGGAGCGGCTGGAGCGGCCGAATCCGTTCGTCCTGCGCGAATACGGCGCCGGCTCGGGCATCCTCGCCCTGGCCATCCTCGAGCGCCTCAAGCGGGACGGATCGGGTCTGGTCGATGTCCTGCGCTACGACCCGATCGAGATCGAGTCGCGCCGACTCGACGCGGTCGCCGAACGTCTCGGCGCCGCCGGGTGGGCCGACGTCCTCCTGGACCCCGCCTCGAGCGGGCTGCCCATCGTCGGCGCGGCCCTCGGCAACGAGGTCCTCGACGCGCTCCCGACCCACCGTGTGGTGAGCAGCAGCGGCGTCCTGCGAGAGGTCCTCGTCGACTGGGTCGACGGCCGCTTCGCGGACCGCGAGACGGAGCCGACCACGCCCGCGCTCGCGGCGCGTCTGGACGAGGACGGCGTCTCCCTGGTCGACGGCCAGCGCGCCGAGATCTGCCTCGCGCTCGAGCCCTGGATCGGCAAAGCGGCGACCAGCCTGGAGCGCGGCCTGCTGCTCCTGATCGACTACGGCTATCCCGCCCGGGAGCTCTATGACCCGATCCGCCGCGGCACGGGGACGCTGCGCGCCTACCTGCGCCACCGCGTCCACGACGACCCCTTTCGACACGTCGGGCGGCAGGATCTGACCGCCCATGTCGACGTGACGGCGGTAGAACGGTCGGCCGTCGCGGCGGGCCTGACCCACCTGGGAACCACGACCCAGGCCGAGTTCCTGGTTAGCCTCGGGACCCAGGCGCTGCTCCAGGCGATCCAGGCCGACCCGGCGACGACCCTCGAGGAATACCTGGCGGTCCGCTCAGCGCTGATGCGGCTCCTGGATCCGAGCGCGATGGGCCGCTTCCGGGTGATGGGCTTCGGCCGGAACTGGCCACCCGGACCGGCGCTCAGCGGCTTCGCCTTTCGCCAGGGCGCATGACCCCGCCGGACTCATGGGTAGCACGTGCACCCCGTCGGTTGCACGTGCACCCGTCAGGACCTGGGCAAGTTACCTATTTCCGTTCGGCCTGCCGCGAGGCACGATTCGCGCTGGTCGGGCACGGACCTGGCGGGGGAACCTCCGGATCGGCGCCCGACCCAATTCCCGGTCGACTCGCCGACGGATCCGCCGGCTGGAACGGCCCACGATCCTGCCATCGGTCCACAAGGTGCGCCTTCGGCGCGATCGCGTGCGGTACGGCTGGGCACTCGGCGCCGACCCACCGAGCGTTGAGCGTGAATCCCCGCGGGCATGGGCACTCCATCGACATCCAACGCGATCTTCAGGGCCGGCTCGACGCCCAAGGTCCACTCGGTGGACCGATGGCAGGGTTTCAGCAGGGTTGCCCCTGTCGCGAGCGTCCTCGCCTGTCGCCTGGAGCAGCCCATCCACGGGCCGTGGGTGGAGTCGGAGATCGGGCACGATCCTCAGGGTCCTGGCTGGCACCGTGCGGCCGGGCTGCACTCGGCGGATGGTCGGGCTGGGCCGGGCGCTCGGCGGGGTCGGCCGAGTCGGTCCGGTCGCGCGCTCGGCGGATGGTCGATGGCTGGACCATGGGCATGACCGATCCGCTGTCACCGCCTGTGCATGCCAGCCCGTCGCCATGCGAGTCCGTCGCCCAGGTCCTCGCTGATAGAATGGCGCCGGCTCCGGTGGCCCTCATCTGGCTGCCCGCCGATCCGCCTCACCGCCGCCAGGGGAGTTCGATTGACCGGCATCTGGTACATCCTGGGTTTCGCGGTGGCCGGCGTCTCTTTCGTGTTCCTGACCATCGCCGCTGCCTGGCTCGTCTCGCATCGAAATCGCGGCGACGAGCACAAGGGCCTGCCGTACGAATCGGGGATCGATACCTTTGGCGACACGCATGGCCGGTTCGGCCTGTCGTTCTACATCTACGCGCTGCTGTTCGTCGCCTTCGACATCGAAGTCGTGTTCATCTACCTGTGGGCGATCGCCTTCAGTGACCTGCTCCTGGGCGGGCTGGTGAGCATGTTCATCTTCGTGGCCATCCTGCTGCTCGGGCTGGCGTACGCCTGGCGCAAGGGGGCGCTGACATGGCGCTGATCCCCGAGACGCCACGCACCGCCGGCGCCGCCGATCTCGGCAGCCAGGGCGAGCCGACGCAGTCCGTCCTGCCCGCCAGGCGCCCTTCGGACGAGCTGGTCAGCCCGATCATCGTGCCAAACACCCTCTGGCAGGCCGCCGACCCGGAGGCCTACAACGGCGGCCAGCCAACGGACGTCACGCACCTGCGCGAGTACGAGGCGAGCGGCCTGGGTCGCCGCGACGACGCGCGCTGGGGCGGAGCCCTGGAGGTCATCCCGACCAAGGCGGACTATGTCCTGGATCTGATCCGGATGAACAGCCTGTGGCCGCTCCTGTCGGGCCTGGCCTGCTGCGCCATCGAGATGATGTCGACCGCGACCTCCAAGAACGACATGGACCGCTGGGGCATGTTCCCGTTCCGGGCCAGTCCGCGCCAGGCCGACGTGCTCATCGTGGCCGGAACCCTGACCACGAAGATGGCCGGTCCGCTCGTCCGCCTCTGGGAGCAGATGCCCGAACCCAAGTGGTGCGTGGCGATGGGCGACTGCACCTGTTCGGGCGGCCGCTACAAGCGGAGCTACTCGACGGTCGAGGGCATCGACCGGGTCATGCCGGTCGACGTCTACGTGCCGGGCTGCCCACCCCGACCGGAGGGCCTGATCTACGGGATGATGAAGCTCCAGCAGCTGGTAAAGGACCGGCGCGGCAAGTGGCCGGATCGCGCCATCGGGCCGACCGTCCCGCAGGAGGTCTAGGCGTGGACCGACGCTTCAAGGCCCGCCTGGAGGCGCGCTTCGGTGACCAATTGACCGGGCCGATCCGCCAGCGCCACGACGAGACCGAGATGCGCATCGCGGCGGGCGACGTGGTCGCCCTGATGACCGCGCTGCACGATGAACCCGAGTTCAGGTTCGAATTCCTGAGCGACCTGGCCGGCGTCGACACGGGCAAGGTCATGCAGGTGGTCTACCACCTCTGGAGCGAGACCACCACGGACTGGCTCAGGGTCATTACCGACGGCCTGTCGCGCGACGATCCGCGCGCGCCCTCGGTCACCTTCCTGTGGAAGGGTGCCGAGTGGATGGAGCGCGAGGCCTACGACATGTTCGGGATCACCTTCGAGGGTAATCGCGACCTGCGCAGGATCTACATGCCGCCGGACTATCAGAGCTTCCCGCTGCGCAAGGACTTCCTGCTGCCCGACGATGCCGCGCGCTCACCCGGCGGCGGGGTTCGCCCGATGGAGCGCAGTCACGCTCCCGGCAAGGCGCCGGCAAAGGCGCTCGTCCGTCACACGACGGCCTGAACTCAAAGGCGACCACGATGACGACGACCGCCGCCCCGAGCGACGATCCGCGGGTCACCCTCGACCGCGACCTGGGCGTCTTCGAGCCTGTCCCGCCCTACCCGCCACGGACCGAGCGGGAAGCCGAGTTCTACACCCTGGGCGACGGCCAGATGTTCATCAACATGGGGCCGCAGCATCCGTCGACCCATGGCGTCCTGCGGGTCGTCCTCAAGCTCGACGGCGAAAAGGTGGTGGATCTCGATCCGGTCCTGGGCTACCTGCACCGGGGCGTCGAGAAGCTGTGCGAGAACGCGGACTACCAGCAGGCCATCTGCTACACAGATCCGCTCGAGTACGTCAGCTCGCTGTTCACCGAGTGGTCGCCGGTCATGGCCTTCGAGAAGCTGCTGGACGTCCAGGTCCCGCGCCGGGCCGAGTACATCCGGGTCCTCTCGTCCGAGCTCAACCGGATCGCCAGCCACGCTCTCTTCCTGGGCTGGATGGCGCTCGACCTCGGCGGCCTGACGCCGATCCTGTGGTCGTTCATCGAGCGCGACGAGATCGTCGACATGCTGGCCGCCTTGACCGGCCAGCGAATGCTCTTCAACTACTTCCGCATCGGGGGCGTCAACGGCGACCTGAACCATGAGTTCATGAGCCGCCTGGGCGACTGGATGGGCCGCGCGACGGAGCAGATCGAATCAGGTACCGGTCTGCTCAATGAGAACGAGATCTTCGTCCGCCGGATGCGCGGCCTGGGCCGGATCGACTCGGCCACCGCGCTGCGCATGGTCATGACCGGCCCGAACCTGCGTGCGACCGGGGTCCCGTTCGACGTTCGACGGGCCCACCCGTACAGCGTCTTCCCGGAACTCGAATTCGACATTCCAACTCGGGCCGAGGGCGACTGCCTGGCGCGCTACCTGCTGCGCATGGACGAGATCAGGCAGAGCCTGCGGATCATCGACCAGTGCCTCCACCAGATGCCTGACGGCCCGATCATGGCCAAGTTGCCGCGGCTGCTGCGGCCACGGCCGGGTCGGGCGTACGCCGCGGTCGAAGGGCCACGGGGTCAACTCTCGACCTACGCCATCAGCGACGGGACCGACCAGCCGTTCCGGATGCGGATCCACGACCCGTCGTTCATTCACCTCCAGGCGGTCGGGGTGATGATGCCGGGCCACCTGATCGCAGACACGATGGCGATCATGGCGTCCCTCGACCCGATCATGGGGGGCGTGGACAAGTGACCGCCATCGCCCGCTCATGGGGACGGTTGACATTGCCCGGCAAGGTCATCTTCACGGCGCTGCCGATCCTGATCGCGCTGACGGCCGGCCTGGTGGTGACGATCGCGATCCTGGGGCAACCAATCCTGGATGCCCTGGTTGTCAACCTGCCGATCATCCGGTTCGTGCTGGCGGCCACGATCATCCTGCTGATGACCATCCCGACGGCTTTCCTGATCATCTACATGGAGATGAAGATCATCGCCCTGATGAATCTTCGGATCGGGCCTGACCGGGTCGGACCGTTCGGGTCGCTGCTGTCCGTGGTCCACGGCCTGAAGGTCCTGATGAAAGAGGACTTCACCCCGACCGGGGCGGACCCGCTCGTCTTCACCTGGGCACCGGTGGTGACCTACCTGGCCAGTGTCATGACCCTGCTGGTCATTCCCTTCGCCCCCGGCCTGTTCGGCCAGGACTTCAACATCGGGTTGCTCTACTTCTTCGCCATCGGGGGCCTGTCCGTGGTCGGGCTGTTGATGGCCGGCTGGTCGAGCTACAACAAATATTCGTTGCTCGGCGGTCTGCGCTCGGCGGCCCAGGTGATCAGCTACGAGATCCCCCTGACCCTGTCCGTCGTGGGCCTGATCCTGCTGGCCGGCACGATGAGCCTCAACCAGATCGTCCTGAACCAGGCTGGCTGGTTCACCGACTGGTACGTCTTCCAGCAGCCGCTGGGCGTGCTGATCTTCTTCATCGCGGCCACGGCCGAGGCGAACCGGACGCCGTTCGATCTGACCGAGGCGGACTCGGAGATCGTGGCCGGCTTCGCCACCGAGTACTCGGGCATGCGCTTCGGCTTCTTCTTCTTCGCCGAGTACGTCAACGTGTTCATCATCTCGGCGCTGACCGTGACCCTCTTCTTCGGCGGCTGGAATGCGCCCTTCCCGTGGCCCTGGCCGATCGAGATCTCACTCGACCCGGGCGGCCTCGGGATCGGGCTGCTGCTGGCGGTGGCCATCGTGCCCCTCGTCGTGACCCTGATCTTCGCCGCCCCGATCTGGCTCGCCAGCTCGCGCATCAAGGGCTGGCAGGCGCTCCTCGGGGGGTTCGTCCTGGCCAACCTGTTCCTCGTGGCAATCGTCGGGGCGGGAGCCTACATCGGCCTGGACTGGGTGGCGGGCGTGCTCTGGTTCATGCTCAAGACGTATACGTTCGTGTTCATCTTCGTGTGGATGCGCGGGACGCTGCCGCGGGTCCGGATCGACCAGCTGATGGACTTCGCCTGGAAGTGGCTGCTGCCCGCTTCGCTGCTCAACCTGTTCGTGACCGCGGCCGCGATCGTCGTGGTCAACGGATGACGGTTACCCGATGAGCCTGATCCCGGGTCTGGGCATCGCCAAGGGGATGGCCCTGACTCTGCGGCGTTTCTTCGAGCCCAAGGTCACGGTCATGTATCCCGAGGTCCGGCTGGACCCGCCGCACAAGTTTCGCGGCCGGCTGCAGCTCCTGTACGACGAGTGGGGCACGCTCAAGTGCGAGACCTGCTTCCAATGCGCCCAGGCCTGCCCGATCGAGTGCATTGACATGGGCGGGATGGACACACGCGGGCGCTTCCACGTCCACTGGGGTCCGCCCGAGACATACGGCGAGCGGCGCGAGGAGTCTGCCCTGCGCCGGTCCGGCCGAACCGTGCCCGACCCGGCCTACCGGCCGTTCGCCGCGATCGACCAGGCCCAGCTGGATGCGGTCCTGGAAGAATACGACCACGACCCGGCCCGGATGCTCGAAATCCTGGAGGCGACCCAGGCCGCCTACGGCTACCTCCCGGTCGCCGCGCTCAAGCGGATCAGCCAGTTGACCGGCGCCTGGTACGCCATGATCTACGGCACCGCCAGCTACTACGCTCACCTGCGTTTCGAGCCGGCGACGGCCACCGACCAGGCCGCCGCGATCGACGCTGGGCGACCGTCGGAGGCGTCGTATCTGGCCGCCCTGGACGCGGCACTCGGCAGCGACACCGGGCTATCCCCCCGGCGGGCGCGGGCCTGAGCCGATGGCGGAGCGCCTGACCACACCGGCTGGCTGGCCGTCAATCCTGCTCGAACGTGCCGATGCCGCCGATCCAGCCGACCTGGATGCGGCCGTACGCGCCGGGGCGTTTGACGCCCTGCGTCGCTCGGTCCGTGATCATGGCGCGACCGGCACGATCGCCATGATCGGCGCAGCCTGCCTGCGCGGACGGGGCGGCAGCGGGTACCCGGCCGCCACCAAGTGGCGCGCCGCCGCCACGGCGCCGGCATCTCGACGCTATGTCGTCGCCAACGGCTACGGCGCGGACCCGGCTGCCGGAACCGATCGCTTCCTGATGGAGCATGACCCGTTCGCGGTGATCGAGGGCACCGCGATCGCCGCCTTCGCGATCGGTGCCCGCGAGGCGTTCATCGCCGTCCGAACCGAGGCGAGGGAGACGATTCGCCGGCTGGAAGCGGCGATCGGGGCCGCCCGGGACGCCGGCTTCCTCGGGGTGGACGTGCTGGGCTCCGGTCACGACATCGAACTGTCCGTCCGGCCGGTCCAGGGCGCCTACATGCTCGGCGAAGAGACTGTCCTGCTGAAGGCCCTGGCGGGCAAGCGCGGCCAACCCGAGCAGCGGCCGCCGCATCCCACGGAGCGCGGCCTGTTCGACCTGCCGACCGTGGTCAATAACGTCCAGACGCTGGCGACCGTACCCTGGATCATCCGTCACGGGGCCGATGCCTTCCTCGCGACAGGCAGCCCGGGCAACCCGGGCACGATCCTGGTCCAGGTCCGCAGCCCGGCCGGCGATGGGATCGCCGAGGTCCCGCTGGGAACGCCGCTGCGTGAGATCGTGGACCTCGGCGGCAGGCTGCCGGCGGGTCGCTCGATCAAGGCAATCCTGGTGGGCGGGCCATCCGGGGGCCTGCTTCCCCTTGAGCTGCTCGACACGCCGTACGACTTCGAAGCGCTACGCGCGGCCGGTGCTCACATCGGCTCGGGCTCAGTGGTCGTCGCCGACGATCGCGCCTGCGTCATCGACCTCGCCCGCCTGCTTACCCGATTCTGTGCTGGCGAGGCGTGCGGCAAGACGATCCCCTGCCGGATCGGCACCCGCCGACTCGTCGAGATCGCCGATCGGATCGTGGATGGCCGATCGCGCCCCACCGACACGACCCTGCTGACGGACCTGGCCGGGGACATCGTCGGATCGGCCCTGTGCGACCACGAGCGGCTGACGACATTCCCGCTGTCAACCGGGATGCGATACTTCCGCTCCGAGCTGGACGAGCACCTGCTGCGCAGCTCCTGCCCGGCCGGTGTCTGCCAGCCGATCGCGGTGGCCGCCGGCGCGATCTCGTGAACGCAAGGATGACCAACCTGATCACGCGCCCAGGGACCGCCCCAGCCACGGACCAGCCGGCCATGCTCGGCGAGCGCCTGCTCGACACGCAGTCGCCGCAACGCCCGCAGTCATCGACCCGGATCCGGGTCGAGGTCGACGGCCGCGTCATCGAGGGCTTCGAGGGCCAGACGATCCTCGAGGTCTGTCGCGACAACGGGATCGAGATCCCGACCCTGTGCTATGAGCCCAAGCTGCCCGGCTTCGGAGCGTGCCGGATGTGCGTCGTGGAGGTCGAGGGCGACGAGCACCCGCCGATCTCGTGCTCGCGTGCGTGCGAGCCGGAGATGAAGATCCAGACCCAGACTGAGCAGGTCCGCCGCCTTCGCCGGACCAACCTCGAGCTCATCTTCTCCGACCACAACGCCTACTGCCTGCCGCCGTGCCAGAACAAGTGCCCCAGCCATATCGACATTCCGGGCTTCCTGAAGGCCAACGCGGAGGCCGACTGGCGCGAATCGACCCGGATCTTCAAGCGCACCATCCCGTTTCCGAGCGTGCTCGGGCGGGTCTGCCCGGCGCCCTGCGAGGAGCACTGCCGGCGCGACGAGGTGGACGAGGCGATCGCCATTCGCGACAGCCACCGCTATGCCGGCGACCAGGTCATCAAGGCGATGCTCGATGAGGGCGTCGATCCGCCCCTCCCGTTCGAGCGCCAGGCTCCGTCGGGGCGGCGGGCGGCCGTGATCGGGTCCGGCCCGGCCGGAATGGCCGCCGCGTACTATCTGTTGCTGTCCGGCCACGACGTGACGGTCTTCGAGCGCGACCCGGCGCCGGGCGGGATGCTCCGCTACGGAATCCCGCAATATCGGCTGCCCAAGGTGGAGGTCCTGGAAGCCGAGTACGAGTCCGTCACCCGGCTCGGCGGCAGGATCGTGTGCAACGCCGCGCTGGGTCGGGACTTCAGCCTGGACGACCTCACCAACCAGGGTTTCGACGCCGTGGTGGTGGCGATCGGCTGTTACGACACGAACAAGCTGGGCATCCCGGGCGAGGACGCCGCGGAATGCCTGGATGGCCTGGAGTACCTGCGCACGGCGACCCTTGGCCTGCCCTACCCGAACCACATCGGCAAGCGCGTCGTGGTCATCGGCGGGGGCTTCACCTCGATGGACTGCTCGCGGACGTCGGTCCGCCAGGGCGCGAAGGAGGTCACCCTGGTCTATCGCCGGGACATGAAGGACATGCCGGCGGCGTACGAGGTCCACGAGGCGATCGAGGAAGGCGTCACCGCCATCTTCCAGGCCGGCCCGGTCAAGGTGATCGTCGACAAGGCGGGCAAGGTGACCGGGGTCGAGTTCATCCGGATGGCCCTCGGCGCCCCGGACGCATCAGGCCGGCGCCGCCCGGAACCCGCGCCTGGCACCGAATTCACGATCCCGTGCGACCGGGTGCTGCTGGCTATCGGCCAGGGCCCGGAGCTCGACTGGCTTACCCAACAGGGCAACGAGGGCCCGGAGAGGACCAGGCAGTGGCGGCTCAAGGCCGACGCGGTCACCTTCGAGACCGGCCGCCCGGGCGTGTTCGGGACCGGCGACGTGCGGATCGGAGCGGCCACGGTCGTGCAGGCCATCGCCGAGGGTCGGCGCGCGGCGTACGCGGTCGATGCCCATCTCAAGGGGCTGGACCTGTCGGCCATCAGGACCCGCCAGACGCTGGCCGAGCCGCAGCCCGAATTCCTGTCCATCGTGCCCTTCACCAGCGAGGTCAAGGAGGCGCGCTACCGGATGACCGCCCTCGGGGCCGAGGAGCGCCGTCACAGCTACATCGAGTACGAGCTGCCGTATACGCCCGAGGCCGTCATCGCCGAATCGACCCGCTGCCTCCAGTGCACCTGCGAGGCGATCGGATTCTGCGACCTGCGCCGCCTGGGCATCGAATACGGGACAACGCTGCCGACCCTCGAACCGCAGCACCAGCAGGGCGC
>JBKKDW010000072.1:0-10100 GCA_046708025.1 Candidatus Limnocylindrales bacterium | reverse complement strand
TCGGGGCGTGGGCGGAGCAGCTGATCGCGGAGAGCACCGGCAAGCACGGCGTCGGCATCGTGCCGGTTGACCTGGAGCCGCTCGGGCTTGTCGAGGCGTATGGCGCGGACCGGGCCTTCGTCCGGCTCGCCCTGGCGGGAGCCGACGGCGGCAGCGACCGTGAGCGTGACGACCTCGCGGCGGCGCTCGAAGCCGCCGGCCACCCGGTCATCCGGATCGTCGTCAGCGACCCGATCGACCTGGGCGCGGAGTTCGTCCGCTGGGAGATCGCGACCGCGATCTCCGGGGCCGTCCTCGGCATCGATCCGTTCGACCAGCCCAACGTCGAAGAGGCCAAGCAGTTGACCCGCGACGCCCTGGCGCGCCACGATCGCAGCGAGACGGACCCTACGCCGGTGCCGCTACCGATCGCCGCGGGCGACGGCCTGACGCTCTACGGCGACGCCGCCCTCAGGCTTACCTCGCCCGATGGCAGCGTTACCGTCGAGCTGGCGCGCCACCTGGCTCGCCACCGCCCGAACGCCTACCTCTGCCTGCAGGCCTTCATCGCCCCCACGCCGGCGCGCGACCAGGCCTTCGCCCGGATCCGAACGCTCCTGCGCGATCGAACCGGTCGCGCCACGACCGCCGGCTACGGCCCGCGCTTCCTCCATTCGACCGGTCAGCTGCACAAGGGCGGCGCGCCGATCGGCTGGTTCCTCCAGCTGACCTCCGACCACCCGACCGACCGGGAGATCCCGGGCTGGCCGTACACCTTCGGGCAGCTCATCGACGCGCAGGCGAGTGGCGACTTCAGCGCGATCGAGGCGCACGACCTGCCGATCCTGCGGGTCCATCTGGGCGATGATGCCGACGAGGGGCTGGCTGCCCTCGAACGGGCCCTCGCCGCAGCCCTCGACAGCGCCACGGAGGCTTGATCGGCATGCGCATCGGGTTCATCGGCCTCGGCCGGATGGGGGCCAACATGGTCCGCCGGCTGATCCGCGACGGCCACCAGGTCGTGGTCTACAACCGGACGCCGGAGAAGACGACCGAGATCGCCGGCGAGGGGGCGATCCCGTCGTATTCGATCGCCGAGCTGGTCGGGACACTGGAGAAGCCACGCGCGGTCTGGGTCATGGTCCCGGCCGGCGATGCGACCGAAGCGCAGATCGCGGAGCTCCTGGTGCACCTCGAACCGGGCGATACGATCATCGACGGCGGCAACACGAACTTCCATGACGACGTCCGGCGGCACGGCGAACTCGCGGCCAGGGGCATCGGCTACGTGGACGCCGGCACGTCGGGCGGGATCTGGGGCCTCCAGGTGGGCTTCTGCCTGATGGTCGGCGGCGCCCCGGCCGCGGTCGACCGGCTCGTGCCGATCTTCACCTCGCTGGCCCCCCCGGGCGGCTACCGGCACGTGGGCGGCCCGGGTGCCGGCCACTACGTGAAGATGATCCACAACGGGATCGAATACGGGCTGATGCAGGCCTACGCCGAGGGCTTCGAGATCATGCACGCGAGCGACTACAAGCTGGATCTGGGGGCGATCTCCGAGCTGTGGATGCAGGGATCCGTCGTTCGCTCATGGCTCCTCGAGCTCGCCGGCCGGGCCTTCAAGGCGAACGGCCAGGATCTCGCCCACCTCAAGGGCTTCGTGGCCGATTCCGGGGAGGGCCGCTGGACGATCCAGGAGGCGCTCGACCGCGACGTCCCCGCCCCGGTCATCACCCTCTCGCTGCTGACCCGCTTCCGCTCCCGCCAGGACGATTCGTACGGGGCCAAGGTGCTTGCCGCGCTGCGCAACGAGTTCGGCGGCCACGCGGTCAAGACGGAGTAGCAAGCATGACGGCAGCGCGGCCCAGGGACGCGCCGCGAACGATGAAGGACCTCCGGCTGGCACGCGGAGGGAAACGTGCAGCCCGATCCAGGCCGGCGGAGAACGTGCTGCGCGAGGGCCTGCGCCTCGAGCGCGTCCCGGACCCCTGTGTGCTGGTCCTGCTCGGCGCGACCGGCGACCTCGCCCATCGGAAGGTGGTGCCCGCGCTCTACCACCTGTGGCGCACGAACCTGCTGCCCCACGAGTTCGCGCTGCTGGCGGTCGGGCGGCGGCCCTACGACGACGAGACATTCCGAACGCTGATCCGCGCCTCGCTCGACCAGTACAGCCGGGTGCTGCCCATCGACACCGACGCCTGGCAGTCGTTCGCCGAGCGAATCCGTTACCAGCCTCTCGACTTCGCCGATCCGGCCGGCTTCGACGCCCTGGCCACTCGCCTCGACGCGCTCGACACCAGCGACGGCACCCGCGGTAACCTTCTCTTCTACCTGGCGACCCAGCCGTCCCAGTTCGCCGAGATCGTGGGCCAGCTGGGCCGCGTCGGACTCGATCTCGAGCGAAACGACGGCGGTTGGCGACGGGTCGTCATCGAGAAGCCATTCGGCCACGACGCCGACTCCGCCAGACGGCTCAATCGCGAGGTCGGCAAGGTCTTCCGCGAATCGCAGGTCTATCGGATCGACCACTATCTGGGCAAGGAGACGGTCCGCAACCTGCTGGTCTTCCGCTTCGGCAACGGCATCTTCGAGCCGCTCTGGAATCGACGCTACGTGGACCACGTCCAGATCACGGTGGCCGAGTCGATCGGCATCGAGAGCCGCGGCGCCTTCTACGAGGAGACCGGCGCCTCGCGTGACGTCCTCCAGAATCATTTGCTCCAGCTGGTCAGCCTGATCGCGATGGAGCCGCCGGCCAGGTTCGAGGCGAACGCTCTGCGCGACGAGAAGGTCAAGGTGCTCCGCGCGATCTCGAGCGCTACCGGCGACAGTGTCGGAGGCGTCGTCCGCGGACAGTACGGTCCGGGCTGGGTCGCGGCGACCCAGGTTCCGGGTTACCGCGAGGAGCCGGTCGTGGATCCGACCTCGGAGACGGAGACGTTTGTGGCCGCCCGCCTGATGATCGACGACTGGCGCTGGTCCGGCGTCCCGTTCTACGTTCGAACCGGCAAGCGTCTGCCGAAACGCGCCACCGAGATCGCCATCCAGTACCGCGAGGTTCCCCACCGACTGTTCAAGGACGAGGGGGTGGAACCCGACGCGAACCTGTTGGCGATCCGGATCCAGCCTGACGAGGGGATCATGCTGCGGTTCGGGGCCAAGGTGCCGGGGCTCGGCCTGGACGTCCGCTCGGTGACCATGGACTTCAGCTATGGCTCGGCCTTCAGCGTCGACTCGCCCGACGCCTACGAGACGCTGATCCTGGACGCCCTCCAGGGCGACGCCTCGCTGTTCACTCGAGCCGACGAAGTCGAGGAGGCCTGGAGCATCGTCGATCCGATCGTGGAGGGATGGGCCGACGCGGCGGCGCCCGCCCTGCCCAACTACGACGCCGGGACCTGGGGGCCGGCGGCCGCCGAAGAGCTGCTTGCCCGCGAGGGACGGCGCTGGCGGCGGATATAGGCGGCCGGCCCGGATGATCGCCGAAACCGCCATCAAGATCGGTGAACCGGTCCTGCGCTGGTCGGCGCGCGCCCACAGCATCGCCGAAATCGAGCAGGAGCTTGCCCGAATCTGGTCGACGCCCGACCTGACCACCCAGATTGACGGCCGGACCAGTCGCCATGTCGCCGCCCGCACGAGCGTCATGAACCTGGTCGTGGTGGCGCGTCGGCCGGAGCTGGCCGAACGCTGCGCGGCCACCATCCAGTCGCTCACCGGACGGCACCCATCACGCACGATCGTCATTCAGTCGGCCGACCCGGACGGCCCGTCGTGGCTGGATGCGCGCATCGATGCCCACTGCATCCTGCCCCGCGAGGACGCGCCCGAAACCTGCGCCGAGACGATTCACCTGACCTGCGGCGGCGAGTCCGGCCGGCACCTTGCGGCGATCGCCACGCCCCTGATCATCCACGACCTGCCGGTCACGGTCTGGTGGCCGGGCGAGCCGCCGTTCGCGAACCGCGCCGCCCAGGATCTGCTGGTCGGAGCCGACCGGCTCGTCGTCGACGGGTCCACCTGGAGCGGCGACGGGCTGGCGACGCTGCGGGCCATGGCCGCAAGCCTGGCGACGACGCGGATGTCGATCAGTGACTTCGCCCTGGTCCGCCAGTCGCGCTGGCGGGAGGCGATCGCATCGACCTTCGACGACCCGGACTTCCTGCCCTACCTGCGCTCGCTGCGCCGAATCGCGGTCACCTACAGCACCCACGATGACGCCGACACGCCGGGCTCCACCAACCTGGTCAAGCCCATCTATCACGTCGGCTGGCTCGCCTCGCGACTCGGATTGTCGGTGGTCAAGCCGCTCGCGCCGGTCGCCGGTCACCGGCCGGCGCCGGGGCGGAGCCGCCGTCCCGCGGGGTCGCGACCGGTGACCGGCCGGGGCCTGGCGGCGACGCTGTCCGACGGTCGGGCCGAGGTTGCCGTGGTCATTCGGCCGGTCGTGTCGTCGGTGCCGTCAGGGACCACGCTGCGGGTAGAGCTGCTGGCCGAACGGCGTGGCTCGGAGCTGCGCGCGGACGTCACTGCGGAGGCGGAGACCGTGCACGTCCGGGTCTGGCTGGACGGGGTGGAGGCCCTCGACCGCTCGTTCCGGGCGGCCCGGCCGACCGACGTCGACCTGCTGGCCGAGGCGATCGAGACAGGCCGTCGGGACCCGGTCGCGGTCGGCGCGCTCAAGGCGGCGGCGGCGCTCGCCGGCCTGCAGTGAACGAATCGAACGAGCCGGAGGTCATGCTGGTCGACGATCTGGAGGCGCTCGCGGTCGAGGCGGCTGAACGGATCGCGGCGACACTGGCGGATGCCGTCGCGAAGCGCGGACGGGCCGACTGGGCGACGACTGGCGGGACCACGGCGCCCGCGATCTATCGCCGGCTCGCGGCGAAGCCGCTGCGCGACGCGGTCCCGTGGCCGAGCATCCAGGTCTGGTGGGGCGACGACCGCTTCGTGCCCGGCGACCACCCCGCCTCCAACGTCAAGCCACTCGATGACATCCTGCTCCGTTCGTCCGAGCCCGTTTCGTTGCCCATCGCCAATCGCCATCCGTTCCCGACCAGCCAGGCGATCGGTCGCTCGCTGGGCGCGAACTGGTGCGCCGTGCAGCTCGCCGCGGAACTGCGCGGCGCCGGTCTCGCCGAGGCCAATGGCTGGCCCGTCTTCGACCTGGTCATGCTCGGCATCGGCGGCGACGGGCACCTGCGCTCGGTCTTTCCCGGGTCCACTGCGTTTGGATCGAGCGATCTCGCCATGGCCATCCCGGCACCCACCCACATCGAGCCACACATCGAGCGACTGACCCTCAACCCGGCAGTCCTGGGGGTCGCCCGCCGTCTGCTGGTGATGGTGAGCGGGAGCACCAAGGCCCCGATCATGGCCGAGATCTTTGGTTCCAAGCGTGATCCGAGTCGCTGGCCGGGCCAGCTTGGCCGGCGGGTCGGGGCGACGTGGATCGTCGATCGGGCCGCCGCCGCGAACCACCCCCGCTGAGGTGGCCGGACCCACGCCCAGCCCAACCCGCACGATCGCATCGGCCGACGGTACGCCCATCGCCCTGTTCACGAGCGGGAGCGGGCCGCCGATCATCCTCGTCCATGGCGCCTCGGCCGACCACACGACCTTCCGGGTGATGGGCCCGATCCTGGCCGAGCGATTCACTGTCCACGCCGTGGACCGGCGAGGCCGTGGTGCCTCGGGCGACATGCTGCCATACGCAATCGAGCGAGAGTTCGAGGACGTCGCGACGGTCGCGACGGTGCTGATGGGCGAGACTGGGCAGCCGGTCGACGCCTTCGGGCATTCGTACGGCGGCCGGTGTGTCCTGGGTGCGGCCCTGCTGACCCGCGCCCTCCGACGGGTCATCGCCTACGAGGGCGCCCCGACCGCGCCGGGTGAGCGCTACGGCGATGCCAGCCTCCTTGACGCACTCCGGGCACTTGACGCGGTCGGCGACCGCCAGGCGCTGCTCGCGACGTTCATGACCCGCGTCGTCGGCCTTGACGCCGAGAGCCTGGCCCGCTACCGCGCCGACCCGGTCTGGCCGGTTCGCGTCGCCGCCGCCGCGACGATCGTGCGCGAGCTCGCCGCGGAAGGCTCGCCCGGGGCCGGCCTGGAACGGCTCGGTGGCGTGACTCAGCCCGTGCTCCAACTGCTCGGAGGTGAGAGCCGGCCCGAATTCGGGTCGGCGACTCGAGCGCTCGACGATCGCCTCGCAGCTGGCCGGATCGTCGAGATCGACGGTGCCCGGCATGCTGCCCACCACACCCATCCGGACACCGTCGTGGATGTGGTGGCCGCCTTTCTGGCCTGACGCCGCGCAACAGCGCATGCGAGACTGATCCCATGCTGGACATGGACTTCGTCGGCTGGATCGTCGTCGGCTTCATCGCCGGCGCCATCTCCGGAGCCCTGGTCGGCGGACGGGCGGCCCGCGGCTGTCTCCCGAACATCGTGGTGGGCATCGTCGGTGGCGTCGTGGGCGGGTGGCTGGCCCGCGAGATGGGCTTCGGACCGGCGCAGGGCTTCATCGCCGCCGTCATCGTCGCGGTCTTCGGCGCGCTGGCCGTCCGCCTCTTGCTCAACGCGCTCGACCGGACCTGAGTGGCGGATGCGCGACGGGCTACCATCAGCCCGTGACCGATTCCCCGCCCCTCGACGGTCCGCCGGCCGAGGCTCCATCGGCCGAAGCTGGCCAGGCGAGCCGACCGTACTCCCCCGGCCTCGAGGGCGTGATAGCCGGCGAGACGAGCCTCTCGTTCGTCGACGGTGAACGCGGCCGCCTGATCTATCGCGGCTATCGGATCGGCGACCTCGTGGAGCATGGCTCATATCCCGCCGTGGCCAATTTGCTTTGGACCGGCGAGTGGGATCCGGCCTACCGCCTGGCGACCGCGCCGGTGCCGCCGGAGGTACTCGCGGTCCTCCGTGCTCTGCCCGCCTTGACCAAGCCGATGGACGCGCTTCGAACGGCGGTCTCAGCGTGGGGCGCGACCCAGGATCTGCCGTGGCCACCGACCGTCGAACAGGCACGGGCCCTGACCTGCTTCTCGCCATCGGCGCTCGCCGCGTACTCCCGCCTGCGGGCCGGTCAGGAACCGATCGAGCCCGATCCATCCCTGGACCTCGTCCCGGGGTTCCTGTATCAGCTCACCGGCTCGCCGCCCGACGAAGGCACCGCACGGGCGCTCGATGCGTACTTCATCGTCGGCTCAGAGCACGGGTTCAACGCCTCGACATTCGCCGCCCGGGTCATCACGTCGACCCGCTCGGATATCGCCTCGGCCGTGTGCGGCGCCATCGGGACCATGAAGGGGCCGCTCCACGGCGGGGCGCCGTCGGAAGTCGTCGATCAGCTTGCGCAGGTCGGGTCCCCTGATCATGCCGAGACATGGGTTCGAGAGGCCCTGGCCAGGGGCGAGCGGCTGATGGGCTTCGGCCACCGCGTGTATCGCGCCTACGACCCGCGGGCCAGGGCGCTCCGGACCGTGGCCGAGGGCCTGGCCAGCAAGCCCGACTGGCTCCAGCTCGCGATCGAGGTGGAGGACGTCGCACTACGGGTCCTGGCCGAGAAGTACCCCGATCGGCCGCTCAAGACCAACGTGGAGTTCTACGCGGCCCCCGTGTTGATGGGCGTGGGCCTGACCCCGGATCTCTTCCCAGCCACGTTCTCCCTGTCCCGTCACGCGGGTTGGACGGCCCACGCCCTCGAGCAGGCCGCGAACAACCGGCTCATTCGCCCGGACGTCAACTACATCGGCGCCCCCGAGCGCGACCTCCCGACGGGCCGTGAAGAGCGGCCAGCCCCTGGCTAGAGCCAGCCGCGCCGCCGGAAGTAGGCGACCATCGCGACCAGCAGGACCACCATCAGGAGCATGATGGCCAGGAACGCCGATGCCGAACCTTCGCCCGGAACCGGCACGTTCATCCCGAAGATGCTGGCGATCAGGGTCAACGGCAGGAGCACGACGCTGGCCGCGGTCAGGATCCGGAACGAGTCGTTCAGCCGGTGCGACAGGACCGATTCGTTGGTCGACTCGAGGCCCTCGATAACCTCCTTGTAGTTCTCGAGGGTGTCCCAGATCCGCTCGGCGGCGTCCGAGATGTCGTCGAAGTAGATCTCGAGCTCCTCCTGGAGGTAGCGCTGCTTGGTCCGTTCCAGGTCGCGCAGCACGGCCCGCTGGGGGCGCACGATCCGCCGGAAATTGATGATCTCCTGCTTGGCCTCCGAGATGTCGCGGACGATCTCCGAGGAGCGGCCTTCGAAGATGTCGTCCTCGATCCGATCGAGCTTGACCGCCATCTTGCGCAACATCGGAAAGGAGGCGTCGACGCAGGTGTCGACGATCTTGTAGAGGAGGTAGCCGGAGCCCTTGGACAGCGTCGCCTCGCGCAGGTCGTCCTTCTCCCGGTAGCGCTCGAACATCGCGGTCAGCGGCGGCAGCGGGATGTTGGGCATGGTGATCAGGTAGTCGGGGCCCATGAACAGGTCCAGCTCCGCCGTCAGCATTCGCCCGGTCGCCTTTTCGAACATCGGGAAGTGCAGCACGATGAATACGTAGTCGTCGTACTGGTCCAGCTTTGGCCGGTTATTGCGCGAGTAGACGTCCTCGTAGTCGAGCGGATGAAACTCGAAGTGCTCCTCGAGCCAGTCCCGGTCGGCGGCCCGCGGCGATTCGATGTGAATCCAGCGAAGGCCCGCCGATTCGATGATCTCCGGGGAGGCGACCTCGGTCGAAACGACCGGGACGGCCACGCCGGTTCGGCGGATCGGGCGCGGACGTGGCAGAGCGATGTTCGGCACGGCGCCATCCTACGTCACGGTGCTGGCTGGAGGTTCCGACCCACCGCAGAACCTAGCCTGGCGGCTCCGGAGTCCGGGGCCGGCGCACCAGGATCGCCAGCGCTCCGAGCAGGAAGACGGCTCCCGCGACGGCGAACGGGCCGGCCACGCCGCCAAGCGACGTGACCCCGGCGCCAACCGCCGGTCCGACGATGCCGGCTGCATACAGCGGCAGGTAGACGAGGTTCAGGGTCGCCGACCGACGATCGGCTGGGACGTCCGTGGCCAGCAGGCCGAAGACCATGGCACTGATCGTGGCCGTCGATGCCCCAAGCACAACCGACAGCAGGGCCAGGCCCGCCACGGACGGGACGATGGGCATGAGCAGCAGGACCACGCCCGCTCCGCCCAGGGCCGCGACCAGCACGGACCGGAAGCCGATCCGATCGCCGATCAGCCCACCGAGCGGCGAGACGGCACCGCCGACCAGGGCGGCCGTGCCCATGACCAGGGCGATCGCCGAGGCCAGGCCCGGACCGTCGCCGACGGACCCCTCGACCAGGATCGGAAGATAGGGGCGACTCATCTGGGTGGCCAGATACGAGACGCCGAAGATCAGGAAGATCCGGCGGACGGCAAGGTCATTGAGGACGCCGCGCACCGCACCGAAGGCCAGGTCCACAATCCGGCCGGTTGGCACGATCTCAGGACGAATCTCACGCGAGCCGAAGGCGACCAGCAGTGCGGTCCCGACCGACAGGAACGCCGAGAACGCGAAGACGCCTGGCAGGGACCAACCCAACCCGTCGATCAGGATGCCGCCGAGGGCCGGGCCGGCGGCGAAACCAATCGCGCCCGAGGCCCCGAACAGGGCGATCGTCGTGCCAAGCCGAGCCCTGGGTGTGACGTCGCGAATGCCGGCCAGCATGACCCCGGTGTTTCCGAGCTGAAGTCCAATCAGCAGCATGGACACGGCGAGCTGCCACGGCTCGCGCGACAGGGCCACGCCGGCGAACACGACCGCCTCGACGATCGCGCTGCGGACAATCACGGCCTTGCGGCTGTACTTGTCGGCCCACACGCCCCACAGCGGCACGAGCGGAGCGCCGACGACGAAGATGAGCGAGGTGAACAGCCCGACGAAGGCCAGGCGATCCGGCTCTGGGACGCCCATCTGGCGAAGATAGGTCGGCAGCAGGGCGAAGATCTGACTGACGCCCAAACCCTCGACCATGGAGGTGATCCAGAACACCGCGACCAGGACGCGCCAGTCCTGGGTTGGGCGAGCGCCGGGCGGCGCCGGGCGGGAATCGGGCATCCGCGGAAGCCTATCGCAGCCGCT
>JBKKDW010000071.1:0-3188 GCA_046708025.1 Candidatus Limnocylindrales bacterium | reverse complement strand
GCCGATCACCGCTTCGAAGGCCGAGTCGCAGATCACGACGAGGCTTTGGGGCTCGGCCTTCACCGCCTCACGGCTGGTGAGTGCGGCGTCGCTGACACGATCGGACCGCTCGAGCGTGCGACCGCTTCTCACCAGCGGGTAGGCGTACGCCTCGACCGACGTGAAATCCGGCAGCGAGCGGAGCCGGATCGGCCCGGGCCCGGTGCTCGCCTCGATCCGGTCGGCCGCCCCGGCCGCCGCCGGGAAGCCGCCGTCGGGATGAACCGCGGGTGGGAGGTGGGTCGCCGCCCAGGCGGTAATGGCCAGCATCCCGGCCGCCGCGATGATCCGCCCGGGTGTAACGGGGCCCGCGCCTGTTGGGCGGGCTCGCCACAGGGCGGCAACCCCGACGCCGATCAGCACGAACACCATCGGGTCGGCGAAGGCGTGATAGTGATCGTTGGGGAGGCGCCGGATCACGACGGACAGGCTGGGCGCTGCCACGGTCAGGGCGAGCGACGTCCAGAGCAGCCCGAGGCCCAGCCAGCGCGCGCCTGTCCGCTCGTCGCCGCGTCCCGCGATCGACCGCCATGCGGCAATCGTGATCACCGCGAGCAGTGACACGACAGCCGCGGCGAGGCCATCGATGATCAATCCGATCAACGGCCACGAAACGACTCGGGTCCCGACGATCAGGAAGCGTCCCAGTGGCCCTTGCCCAGACGGTTCGCCACCGCCCTCGCGCAGGTAGGCCAGGGCGGCCTGCACCTCGGCGAAGTCGGTCGTCAGCTCGTGGATGACCAGCGGCCCGAAGCTCAGCGCGATGACCGCCAGCCCGGTCAGACCCGCTCTGACGACGGCACGCCGCTCCGATTCGATCGTCCGGCGCCGGGCGTCGGCGACCAGGAGTGCCCCGACGAGCGGCAGCAGGGTGACGCCCAGGATGTGGCACTGCATCGTCACTGCACTCCCCACGGCGGCCAGGAGCCACCAGGCGGGACGCCGGGTCGTCCAGGCGTGCCATGCCCCGGCCAGCGCGATCGCGCTCGACAGGGCGATCAGGTTCGGGTTCCAGATGAACGTCGACTCGTCGATGGTGGCCGGTGAGATGGCCATCGCGAGGCCAGCCACCAACCCGGCGATCGGGCCGGCCATGGCGCGGGCGAGCCACCAGGTGACGACCACAGCCGAGATCCCCGCCAGCGCGATCAGGAACACGACCGCCAGTGGTGAATCACCTCCAGTCAGGGCCGCGGCCGGTGCGAGCAGGTAGTAGTAGAGCGCGCCGTGATGGACCTCGCCGATGGACGTGGGCGGGCCAAGGAGGGGCACGACACCCTCGCGGACCAGGGCGCGAAGGACGAGCATGTCGTGACCCTGGTCGCCGTCCCAGGTGCCGCGCGTCGCCAGGTTCGGCAGGCGCAGGGCGGCCGAGAGCGCGAGCAACGCAAGCGGGACCATCGCCGCGCGCAGCCGGGTCACGCGTCGGGACTCTGCGCAGGGCCGCTTCGACTGCGGCTGCCACGAACCTCCATGGCCCCAGGTGGCAGCGCGGCCAGCGGCCGGCCAGCCATCAGGTCGCGCGCCCGCGCAACGTTGATCGCGTCATAGCCCTCGTCCATGCCCGGTGTCTCCAGGAAGTAGACGACGTGGTCGAGCGCAGGATGGCAGAGAAAGTGCGCCAGCCCGATGGCCCCGATCCGGCCCGCACCCAGGTGCTCATGGCGATCGAGCCGCGAGCCCAGCTCGGACTTGGAGTCATTGAGATGGACCATGACCAGCCGCTGGAGCCCGATCCGGGCATCGAATTCGGCCAGGAACGCGTCGGCTTGGTCGGGCCTGCCGAGGTCCAAGCCGGCGGCCCAGGCATGGGCGGTGTCAAGGCAGAAGCCGATCCGATCGTCGAGGATGCCCTGGGCGGCGATGGTCTCGGCGATGTCGGCGAGCTCGGCTACGTTCGTCCCGAGACCGAAGCCGCTGCCGGCGGAATTCTCGAGGACGATCATCGCCGCGTCGGCGTCGACGTCGACCTCGGTCAGGACGAGGCGGAGTCCGTGGGCCAGGCGGCCCGTTCCGGCTTCGACGCCGGCCCCGCGGTGCGAACCGATGTGCACGTTGACGAAACGGGCCCGAAAGCCCGGCGCCGCGCGCAGCTCGGTCGCGAGCACGCCCACCGACCGTCCGAAGAAGATCTCCTCGGGCCCAGCCAGGTTGATCAGGTAGGGGGCGTGGATCGCGACCGGGGCGATCGTCAGCTTGGTGAGCCGATCGCGGAAGGCGGGCAGCTCCTTCGGTGGTTCGGTGCGGCGACGCCAGGAGGTCGGATTGTCGGCGAACACCTGGAGCGCATCGGCGCCGATCTCGTGCGCCCGCTCGACGGCCTTGACCATCCCCCCGCCCAGGGGCAGGTGGGCACCGAGTCGTCGCCCGATCTGGCGGCGGCTGTCAGCGCCGGGCGTTGCGGCTGCCTCGTCCCTTGGTGTACTTGCCGCCGATCACCGGCTCGATCACGCCGAAGTCGCCATCGTCGCGGACGTAGAGGATCGCCACCTGTTCGGTCTCGGCGCTGACGTAGACGAAGAAGCGATGACCGAGCTCCTCCATCCGGCTGACCGCGTCCTCCGCGAACATCGGTTCGATCGCGAAGCGCTTGGTCTTGACGATCCGGCGTTCGCGCGCGAGACCGGGGGTCCCGTCGGCGATGCGCTGGAGGAGCTGTTGTTCCTCGATCGGTCGTGCCCGGAGGCGAGGCTTTTCGCGGTAATCGACGGTCTGACGCTCGACCTTGTCGACTACCTCGTCCAGGGCAGCCTGGTAGCTCGCGCCCGCCGCGTGACTGCGCAGCGTCTGACCGTTGATGACCAGGGTGACCTCGGCGATGTGGGCGTCGTCTGCGCTGCGATGCTGCTCATTCGACAGCTCGACGATGGCGTCCGATCGGTCGTCCAGCATCCGCTCGAGCCGGCGGAACTTGCGCTCGGCGTAGTCGCGGACCCGCTCAGGGACCTCAACGTTCTTGCCCCGGACGATCGTCTTCACGCGTCACCTCCCGGCCGTGGGCCGTCGGCCCTCGGAATCCGAGTATAGCCGGGGTGCCGGTCACGCCCCGGCGGGCGGTCGCGCGGCGGGCGTGCCGAGATCGGCACAGGTTCGGGGGCGTCCGGCGGGCGGGCCCTGGCCCACCTGCAGATTTCCCTACGGAGATCGCC
>JBKKDW010000070.1:0-2953 GCA_046708025.1 Candidatus Limnocylindrales bacterium | reverse complement strand
GCGACGTCCGCGATAGCGGCCTCGAATGCGTCCAGATTGCGGGCGGAAGGTGTTCGGTAGCCGCTGATTTTGCGGACGAACTGGCGGGCGGCCGCCTCCAGCTCGCCCGTCGTCGCGGCCGTTTCCGGGCGACGCAGGGCCTTGATGCTTCGGCACATGGCGGCAGGGTACATCGGCCGGCGCTACGGTAGGCGGCGATGGATCCCGTCGTCAGACACCGGCCCCGCCGTGTTCCCCGCCCCGCTGCACTCGTCCTCGCCGTCCTGGCCGGGATCGGGCTCGCGGTCGCAATCGACATCGCCCGCTCAGGCGGTCAGGGCGCCTGGCTCGCCCGCCACAACGTTCAACCGCCGTACGCGGCGAAAGGCGTTCGCATCGACATCGGACGCCGCGCCCTCTACCTCGACTGCCGCGGCGCTGGCCAGCCGACCGTCGTGCTGGAAGCCGGCATGGGCTCCGACAGCTCGACCTGGAGTGCCGTTCACGACGATCTCGCCTCGACCACCCGAACGTGTGCCTACGACCGCGCGGGGCGCGGCCGGAGCGATCGGATCGAGCGTCACACCCTGAGCGACGCCGCAGCCGAGCTCGCCGCCCTGCTCGCCGCGGCCGGCGAACCGGGCCCGTACGTACTGGTCGGCCACTCCCTGGGTGGCGCCTACATCCGGGTCTTCGCCGACGCGAACCGCGCGGCCGTGGTCGGCCTTGTGCTCGTCGATACGTTCGACCCCGATCTCCAGGACGGCCAGATTCATCCGCTGTTGGGCCCGCTGCGACCGGAGTACGAGGCGCAGCTGGACGGCCTGCGGGACCTCGTCGCGCGGGTCGAATCGCTCGAGTGGCCCGCCAGCGAGGAGCAACTCCGAGCCTCGGACACGGCCGGTCTACCGATCGAGGTGCTCGTCGCCCCGCGCTACGAGCCCCGCCTGGGCGAAACGCACAACGCCGAGATCGCCGCGGCGTGGCGGGCGGCCCACGACTCGCTGTCGCCAAGCCGAGTCCGCGAGACCACGGCCTGGGGCGCCGGCCACAACGTCCAGATCGACCGCCCCGACCTCGTGATCGAAGCGACGCGGCGCCTCATCGACCTCGCCCGCGGCCGCTGACAACCTCGCGCGGCGGCTGAGGGATAAGCTGATCGCGGATGGACCGCTTCCGGACGATCATCGAGCCATTCCGAATCCACGCGGTGGAGCCGATTCGGATCACGGCCCGCGCTGAACGCGCCGCGGCGATCGAGGCGACCGGCTGGAACCTGTTCGCGCTGCATGCCGACGACGTCCTGATCGACCTCCTGACGGACTCGGGAACCGGGGCCATGAGCCGCGACCAGTGGGCGGCCATCCAGCACGGCGACGAGTCCTACGCCGGCTCACCGTCGTGGTTCGCCTTCCTCGAGTCAGTCACGGCGCTGTGGCCGTTCCGCCACGTCATCCCGACGCATCAGGGGCGGGCGGCCGAGCGGATCCTGTTCTCGGTCATCGGCGGTCCGGGCAAGGTCGTACCCAACAACACCCACTTCGACACGACCCGGGCAAACGTCGAGGCGACCGGCGCGGAGGCCGTGGACCTCGTCATCGCCGAGGGCCGCGATCCAGCGGCCATTCACCCGTTCAAGGGCAATCTCGACGTCGCGGCGCTGGAATCCCTGCTGGAGGCACGTGCGGCGGACGTACCGGTCGTGTTCGTGACCGTGACCAACAACTCCGGCGGTGGGCAGCCCGTCTCGCTCGAGAACCTGCGAGCGGTGCGGGCCGTGTGCGATCGGTTTGGCAAGTCGCTCTTCCTAGACGCCTGTCGGTTCGCCGAGAACGCCTGGTTCATCAAGACCCGCGAGCCGGGCCAGGAAGCGCGGGCGGTTCCGGACCTCGTCCGCGAGATGGCCTCGCTCGCCGACGGAATGACCATGAGTGCCAAGAAGGATGGCCTTGCCAACATCGGCGGCTGGCTGGCGATGAACGATGACGCCCTGGCCGAGGCCTGCCGGAACCTGCTCATCCTGACCGAGGGCTTCCCGACCTACGGCGGCCTTGCCGGCCGGGATCTGGAGGCGATCGCGCAGGGCCTGCGCGAGGTCGTCCAGCACGATTACCTGCACTACCGGATCCGCTCGACGGCCTATCTCGGTGAGGCGCTGGATGCCGCCGGCGTGCCGCTAGTCAAGCCGTTTGGCGGTCATGCCGTCTATCTCGACGCGCGAGCGCTCCTGCCCCACATTCCCGCGCTTGCCTACCCGGGCCAGGCGCTGGCCGTGGCCCTCTACGTCGAGGGCGGCATCCGCGGCTGCGAGATCGGCACGGTCATGTTCGGTCGCCATCCCGACGGGAGCGAGACGCCGGCATCGATGGACCTCGTTCGCCTGGCGATCCCGCGCCGGACCTATACGCAGAGCCACATCGACTACGTGATCGAGGTGGTCAGCGCGGTGGCCGAGCGCGCGTCCGAGCTGCGTGGCCTGCGAATGGTCGAGCCGCAGCCGTCGGCGCTGCGCCACTTCACCGCCCGGTTCGAGCCGGTCTCGTGATCGAGGGCCGACCCGCGCGATCGCCTCAGCCGGAGGCGTACTTCCACTCGAAGGCGCCGGTGTAACAGTGGCGCAGGACCAGGCACGCGCCGCCGGTCAGGTCCCAGTCGCGACCGGATACATACGGCCCGCGATCCACGACCGCCAGGGTCAGCGTGCGCCCGTTGGCCGGGTTGCGGAACGTGACCTGGGTCCCGCAGGGCAGGGTGCGGTGGGCGACGCCGATCAGGGTCTGCGTCATGGCGTAGCCACAGGCCGTCCGCTTTCCGTAGAAGGTGGGGCCATACCAGGAAACGTTGCCATCCCAGCGCCAGGGGTTCTTGCTGATGGAGCCGGCCACGGGCTCGGGCTGGGCGCGGCGAACCGGAGCCTGGAGCGGCTCTGTTCGCTGGGCCGGTTCGAACAATGTCGAACCTTGATCCAGGTTCC
>JBKKDW010000069.1:0-4860 GCA_046708025.1 Candidatus Limnocylindrales bacterium | reverse complement strand
TCAGCGCTGGCAGCTCGACCCGGGCGCCAAGCTCACCGGCTTCCTGGCCATCCGGGCCGCCGGCGCGACGCTCAGCGGTGGGATCGACGAGCGCCCAACGGCGAACCCGTGGGGCTGGTCGATCAACATCGACGCCGACGACGTGACGATCCAGGGCGTCGCCTTCCGGGGCGGCGGGGTGGTCATCAACGTCCTGGGCAACGACCGGGCCCGGATCCTCGACAACAGCTTCAGCGGCCAGACCGGCCCGGCCGTGGCGATCTGGGGCGACGGCAGCGGGGCGGACGACACGCTCATCTCGGGCAACACGATCATCCAGACCGCCACGAGCGGGGTCAGCCCGGTCATCAGCCGTGGCTCAGAGACTACGCCCTACACCGTCTGGAACCGCCGGACGATCGTGCGCAACAACATCATCGACCAGGGCACCGGCACCCGCGGCTGGTTCGGGGTCGAGTTCGCCAGGTCACCGAACTCGCTGATCGAGGGCAATACGATCCGCGGCGGCCAGGCGCTCATCAGCTTCCCCGAATCCGACGGCTCGATCGTCCGGAACAACCGGCTCGAGATTACCGGGACCGCCTACTGGGGTGTCGAGATCGCCAACAGCGACGACGTGACGGTCGAGAACAACACCTTCGTGGGCGACGGCGGCGGGGCCGCGGTGAGCATGAACTCCGGCTCGCTCCGGGCCCGGGTCGTCAACAACAGCGCGTCGAACCTGAACGTCCTGGTCGAGATGACCGGCGACTACAACGTGGTCACCGGGAACATCTGCCGGACGCTCGCCAACCTAGTGACCTACACGATCGGCCCGAACACGGTCATCAGCGGCAACGGGCCCTGCTCCTAGGAGACCGGCAGCCAGGATCGGCTGGCATGGGCATGACGTCCACGGTCGGTCAAGGGTACATTGCAGACGTGTCGGATCGCTCCCGTGTCGCCTTGGCCGTTTGCTGGATCATGGCCGCTGGCCTGTTGGTCAGGATGGCGATGGGCGGCTCTCTCGGGGGGATCCTGTACGTCGTCCGGCACGTCCACCCCGTAACGCTCCTGGTCGGGGCAAGCTCAATCCTGATCGCCGGCGGGGTGACCTTCAAGGTTTTGACCAGACCGTCTCGGGGCACAATCTGGGCGTCGACTGGACTCTCGCTTCTCGTCATTCCGTTCAGCCTGGTCCTCGCCGCAGGCGGACATGAGTCGGCGTTGGCGGTGGGCGGCTCAGCCGTTGCGGCTTTGGCGATCGCGATCCACTCGCTCGGCCATTCGCGGGAACCAGTTATCAGCGCCGCGATCCCACAGATTGCGCCCGATGCAGGCGATCAGCGACGGGGGTGACAAGCGGCGTATCGTATGCGCATGCGAAGGCTGACCGAAAGCACGCTGGGGACACGTATCGCCGCATGAGTCGCCGCTTTCCTGCGGGGCCATTGACGCCCCACGCAGCTGCGCCGTTCGCGCCAACCAGTCCGCCCAGGGTCGCGGTCACGGGTCGACAGGTCCGATCGTCCCAACACGGAGCATCCATTCAGCGGATTGTCACAGCGGAGGCCGTAGCCCAAGCTGGCATGACCATGGGTCCATGCGGCCAGTGGTCACTTACCGGGAGATCCGATGGATCTGAGCTTCCTGGCGGCCATCATCCTCGCCGTGAACCTCGTGGTCTTCCTTGGCGGCTGTGCCCTGGCGGTCTACAGAACCCTTGGTGCGCCGGGTCGACAGACGGCAATGCCCAAGGCCAGTGCCGTTCACCAAGAGCGGTCGGGTGCGCGGTCATGGCGATCCTTTCCAGTTCGGCTCGCCTCCCGAATGGCGGCGACGCCAGACAGGGACGGTAAGTGACAATGAAGGACGTTGTGGCACAGTACCGTCGGCCACGGCGATGCCAATGGATGATCAGCCGGGCGGAGAATCCTGGATGGACGTGACGACCTTTCTGGCGATCGGGCTGGGTCCCAGCGTGCTCGTATTGCTGGCTGGAATCATGCTGGCTTTGGCGCGGACCGTGGAAGGGTCCGTATCCAGGAACCGCGGTTCCGTGGGGAACGCCGGACCGAGGGGTTAGGCGACGTCCCTCCCGCAGGGAGGGCAACATCGGTAGGTAGCACCGCCGTATGATCCGTGCGCAGGTTCGTCGGTCGTACCGACGCCGGTGGGCGCGGTGGTGGTGGAGGAGGCCTTTATCGATGGATGTCAAGCGGATTCGGTTCGTGGCGGGGCCGGCCGTCGCCGTCGGCCTGCTCGTTTCTCTCTGGGTCACACCGGCGGCAGCCGCAGAATGCGTCCTCACAGCTCCTGTCACGGTCAAGGTCGGCACGCCGCTGGCCATCGATGGAACCGGGTTTCCGGCCAGCTCGATCGTTGCCATCGAGCTCACGGTCGAGGGAGGCAAAGTTGACCGCTTTTCCGTCCAGAGCGATGCGGCAGGAGGATTCCAGATCAGCGTGACACCCGGCGCAGCGGACACGGGCAGGACGACCGTTGTCGCATCGGCCGGTCCAGGGTGCTCCGCCCAGGTCGTCGCGACCGTCCTGGGCCCCAACGACACGCCCCCGCGGACGGATGCAGGCGCGATGCCAGGTGCGGGCCCAGCAGAGACGGCGCAGAACACCTGGCGGCTGGCGGTCGCTGCCCTGCTCATCGGGATGATCGGCTTGATCGCGACCGGACCCATCCGGGGTCGATGACGGTCCTGCCGGCCGGCTGGCAGCCCCGCCGGTCGGGTCCAATCGATCCGTAGGCTGTGGATCCCGTTCTAGCGATCCTGATGGGTGCAGTCGGCGCGGGGCTCGCCACCGCAATACTCATCCGAATCAGCCGGGTCGAGCGCGACAATACCCTCGATCGCGTCTCCCGCGAGCGAGTCGAGCGCCGCATCGGCGAACTCGACCGTTCATCGAAGGCGCTCGCGTCGAAACGTACGGGTGGAGGCACCGGTCCAGGCACGGGAGCCTCATCAGCGGCGCTGCGGCGCCGGCTGTGGCGGGATACCTCGGCGGCTTTGGTCGTCCTCGGCGCGGGAGTCATCGTGATCCTCGTGACGAACGGCACATCTCTTCCCAGGGGCGCCGTCCTCGAGGCTACCGCGACTACCGGATCCGAGGTGGTCACCGCGGCTCCAAGCGGGCCCGCGCAGGGAGTAAATCCATCCGTGCGACCGGCCAGCACGACGGCGATCCCGACCAGTACATCGAAGCCAACGGCGACGCCTGAGGCAGCGGGTGCAACGGCCCCACCCGAGCCCCGCCCGCCGAGCGCACGACCGACCGTACGTCCGCGCCCGGTCAGCGAACGCCTGGCCGTCCTGGTTCGGTGCCCCGGGCTTCCAGGCTGCTTCGTCTACACAGTCCGGCGGGGCGACAACCTGGTCAGCATCGCCAATTGGTTCGGGATCCCCTACCTGGAACTGCTCGCCCTGAACCCCCAGGTCCGCGATCCTGCAACCGTACATGCGGGCGACCGGATCATCCTGCCGCGGCCGCGACGCTAGCCTCCAGCTAACGCAGCGTCACACCGACGACCCCTGCTCGACGGTGTCCACTCTTCGCGACCCATCGACGGTCGTGAGGTCGACCACCGTCCAGGTGTCATTGTTCTCCTCGTCCGTCTCCTTGAACAGGTCGGCTGGGTCCGCGATGGCACGCAGGCGGTATCGCCCGTCCGCGACCCCGGTGATCTCGATCGTCTGATCCAGCAGGTACCACTGGTATTCGTCACCCCAGCCGACGGACAGACCCATCGCGATAGCGCGGTCGGATCGGGTACCGCACTCGCCCGCCGAGTGGGTCGCCGCTGCAGGTGCCTTTGGCAGATCTGTCGCATGGGCGACGTTGTCGAAGAAACAGAAACCGGACTTCACGAGCCCTCCAACGACCTCTCCATCGAGCATCTCGAGCTGGTGGGCCTCAGCGCCGACGACGTGCCAGTGGTCGTGAGCGTCACCGCCGAACACGAGCCGCGCCCCGGTCTCGCGCTCGCTGTAGCCACCGGTGACGTCATCGACGCGTTGGAGCACCCGCCAATCGTCGCCGATCGGGAGCGGTCGGTGGGCGGCCACGATGAGCGGACCGCTCCCCACGTTCACCAGGGTGGCAGAGAATCGAAGGAAGGTGCGACCGTCCGGATCCTCGCCGACCAAAAGGTTGGTGAGGGGCGCCATCCCGAGGTCCGGGTAGCGAGGCTGCACCGGTGCGACGAGCGGCGGTGGCGGCGGGATGGAGGTGCGGAGCAGGACCAGAGAACCTGCTCCGAGAGTGGCAACAAGGGCTGCCCCGATGACGGCAACGACCCGCCAGCGAGTGGCGAGTCGGTTCGGGATCGAGGCAGTCACGCCTGAACCATAGGGCAAAAGAGACGCGCCCCCGGTCGTTCGACCTGAGCCTCCCGCCCCGCGAGGCTAGGGCAGCGATAACTCCCAGACGTCCGCCAGCGCACTGTCCGCCGACTTGCCGCCGAACAGGATCACCCGCTCGCCGGCCGGGTCGTCGATGAGCATCGCGCCGCCGCGGCCGGGCGGTTTGGCGCCAGTCGGCTCGAGCGTTCGGATCTCAAGGGTGGTCGCATCGATCGTGAAGGCGTCGTCGAGGAACGTCTTGGCCAGACCACGGCCACCGACCACCACGATGGCGTCGTCGTGGCGCGCGAAGGCGTACAAGTTGCGGTCCTTCGGCAGCTCGCCGGTCGCCTTCAGCCAGGCCGCGGTCGAGGTGCCGGCGCCGGTCAGCGACCAGAGATCGCCCAGGGCTTCCACCCCGGTGGTCTGCCCGGCATAGAGCGCGAGGCGACCATCGTCCGTCCACCAGCAGCCGTGGAGACAGCGGCTGACCGGGACTCGTCCTGCGGGTGTCTCATCCGACCAGC
>JBKKDW010000068.1:0-4995 GCA_046708025.1 Candidatus Limnocylindrales bacterium | reverse complement strand
CTCCGCACCGGTCCGCCGCTCTGCAAGCGGCCGGACGACCTCCGGGATGACGTCACCGGCCTTCTGCAGGACCACCCAGTCGCCGATGCGGATGTCCTTGCGCCGGACCTCGTCGAGGTTGTGGAGGGTGGCCCGCGCCACCGTCGATCCGGCAACCCTGGTCGGGGTCAGGTGCGCGACGGGCGTGAGCGTTCCGGTGCGCCCGACGTATGGCACGATGTCCTCGACGAAGGATTCGACCTGCTCGGGCGGGAACTTGAACGCGATGGCCCAGCGTGGCGCTCGGCTGACCATGCCGAGGCGTGCCTGCTGGTCGAACCGATCGACCTTGACCACGACGCCGTCGGTCTCGTACGGAAGATCGTGACGATCGTCGCGCCAGCGCTCGGTGAACTCGATAACGCCCTCGATGTCGAGCCCCGCAGCGTGCTCCGGGTTGACCGGGAAGCCGATGGCCTTGAGCCGGGCGAGCGCCGCGGACTGATTGGCGACGTCCGGTGCAACCGAATCGATCGACTTGACCGCCTCGACCGCAGCGACCCTGGCGTCCGCAGCCTCGCCCTCATCCTCGACCAGCTGATAGAACCAGGCCGACAGGCGCCGGCTGGCGGTGACCTTCGGGTCGATCTGGCGCAGCGACCCCGCGCCGCTGTTGCGCGGATTGGCATACAGGGCAAGGCCCGCCTCCTCGCGCTCCGCGTTGATCCGCGCGAATTCCGCCCTGGGCATGAACGCCTCACCACGGGCATCGAGGGTGGCCGGTTCGGACAGGCGATGCGGCAGCGCCGTGATCGTCCGGAGGTTGGCGGTCACGTCCTCGCCGGTGGTGCCGTCGCCGCGGGTCGCACCCTGGACGAAGCGCCCTCGTTCGTAGCGAAGGGTGATCGCCAGGCCGTCGATCTTGAGCTCCGCCACATAGCGCAGCTCCGGTGCCGGATCGGGAGCGGCGGCCAACCCGAGACCGCGCCGGACGCGCCCATCGAATGCACGCAGCTCGTCGTGACTGAAGGCGTTGGCCAGGGACAGCATCGGTCGTCGATGCCGGACCTCGTCGAAGGTGCCGGTGGGCGTGCCCCCGACCCGTTGCGTCGGCGAGTCGGGCGTGATCAGATCCGGATGGGCGGACTCCAGGGCGACAAGCCGGCGGAACAGCTTGTCGTACTCGGCGTCGCTGATCTCCGGAGCGTCCTGAACGTGGTACAGCTCATTGGCCCGCACGATCCGTGCGGCGAGGTCCTCGTGCCGGGCGGCGGCCATGGCCGGTGCGAGCGCGGCGGCCTCCTCGATGAGCGTCGGATCGACCGGCGGTAGCTGGATCGTCATGGCGGCGCGCGGACCCTCAGCGGGTGACGTGGGAGCGCCGGCCAGAACGAGTGGTCACCCGATGATCTCCAGGTTGGCGAGGGATCCGAGCATCGTCTTGCGACCGACTGACGCGTCCTTGAAGGCCACGGTGACCTCTTCATCGCTGCGGGTCAGCTTGCTGGTCACGACGATCCCATCGCCCCATCGGCCATGGCGAACTCGATCACCGTCGCGAAACTGGCGTTCGCCCGGGATGATCGGTCGCGCCGCCCTGCGGGCGACGGCCGACGCATCGGAAGGGAGCCCTGTTGCGGCGTCGGGCGATGCGTCGTCGTCGGGGGAAGCGTCCTCGTCCCAGGCGCCGACCCGACGCGTGAGCGTCCCCGACAGCGCCCCATCGGCGAATGCCTCGCGCTTCGCGGCAAGATCGCGCCCGGGACGGAATGGCTCGCCGGCGGCCGGCGCGCCGGGCCGGCCACTCCCCTGCCGGAAAGCGGCCCCATCACCGCGCACCGGCGTCCCAAAGCGGCTGGTCCGCCGAGCTCCGAACACGAGATCAAGGTCGAGATCGCGATCGTCGCTGCCACCGAGCTGCGGCCCGATCATCAGTTCGGACGGGATCTCCAGCAGGAACCGAGACGGCACCGACGCCTGGCCCATCCCCCAGGTGGCCCGCCGCCAGGCGTGCGACAGGTAGAGCCGGCGCTTGGCCCGGGTGATCCCGACGTAGGCCAGGCGACGTTCTTCCTCCAGCTCCTTCTCGTCGTCGAGCGCCCGGTTGTGCGGAAAGAGGCCTTCCTCGAGCCCCGCGATGAAGACCACCGGGAACTCGAGTCCCTTGGCGGCATGGAGGGTGATCAGGGTCACCGCGTCGGCATCGCCCTCGTACGCGTCCTGATCGGCCACCAGCGCCGTCTCCTCCAGCAGCCGGTCGAGCGCATCATCGGCGGCCAGGTCGTCGTAGCGGGTGGTGACCGAGCGCAGCTCGAGCAGGTTCGCCCAGCGTTCCTCGCCATCCTCTGACCCGTCGGCCAGCATCGCCCGGTAGCCCGACGCCTCGAGCGCCTCATCGAGCAGCTCCGGCAGCGGCAGGATGCCGACCCTCAGTCGCAGGCGGCGGACGATCGCCGCGAACTCGGCCAGGGCGTTGCGGGTGCGCGATGCCAGGCCTTCGAGCTGGCCGGTGATCGCCGCCTCGATGGCGCCCCAGGTCGTCCCGCCCTCGCGCGCGGCAACGCTTCGAAGAACCTCGATCGTCTTGTCGCCGATCCCGCGGGCTGGCACATTGATGATCCGCTCGAAGCTCACGCTGTCCGTGTCCGAACGGAGGATCCGCAGGTAGGCGAGGGCGTCCTTGACCTCGCGCCGGGCGTAGAAACGGGTCCCGCCGACGAGCTGGTAGCGAATCCCATAACGCAGGAACGATTCCTCGATCGCGCGGGACTGCGCGTTCATCCGGTACATCACGGCGATGTCGCGGGCTCGGAACCGGACGTCTTCGTCATCCGCTCGGCGAGTCAGGGCGCTGCTTCGGCCACCAACCAGGCTTTCCACCTGGCGGGCGATCCATTCGGCCTCTTCTTCCTCGTTGTAGGCCTCGAAGCGCTGGATCAGGGCGCCGCCCGCATTCTCGGTCCAGAGTTTCTTGTCCTTTCGCGCGCTGTTGCGCGAGACCACGGCATGGGCGGCGTCCAGGATCAGCTGGGTGGAGCGATAGTTCTGTTCCAGCTTGACCACTGCGGCATCCGGCCAGTCGCGCTCGAAGTCGAGAATGTTGCGCAGGTCCGCGCCACGCCACGAGTAGATCGACTGGTCGTCGTCGCCTACCACGCACAGGTTGCGATGCCGGGCCGCGAGCGCACGGACCCACAGGTACTGCGCCCGGGTGGTGTCCTGGTATTCGTCAACGTGAAGGTAGCGCCATCGTTCCTGGTACCGGGCCAGGACATCGGGCGCCTGGTCGAACAGGCGAACGGCCTCGAGCAGGAGGTCGTCGAAGTCCAGCGCATTTGCCTTGCGCAGGCGCTCGCGGTATCGCCCGGCAAGGCGGGCGATCGTCCGTTCGCGATGATTCGCGGCGTGCTCGGTGAGGACCGCCGCGTCGAGCATCTCGTTCTTGGCCCGACTGATCGCGCCGAGCACGATGCTCGGGCGGAATTCGCCGGTGAGGGGCAGATCCTCCTCGCGCAGGATCTGTTTCATCAGCGATTGCTGGTCGTCCGTGTCATAGATGACGAATCGGCGACCGATCCCGATCGCCTCGCCATCCTGGCGCAGGACCCGGGCGCACAGGGCGTGGAAGGTACCGGCCATCACGTCGCGGCCGCCTTCGCCAACGAGACTGATGATCCGTTCACGCAGCTCGCCGGCGGCGCGGTTGGTAAACGTTACGGCAACAATCCGCCATGGCGCGACGCCCTTCACCCCGACGAGAAACGCGATCCGGTGGGCCAGCACGCGTGTCTTGCCCGACCCGGCACCGGCCAGGATCAGGAGTGGGCCGTCCGTGGTGGTCACCGCCCGCGCCTGTTCTGGATTGAGCGCGCGAACGACCTCCGCAGCCCGGACGGCAAGTGCGGCGGCCAGGGCGGCCGGATCGGGAGCCGGTGCCCCCATGCCCGAGTCGTCCTCGATCGGCCCGACAACGTCGCGCATCCAGGCGGGCTCTTCGGGCAACGCCGCGGCCGAATCGCTGACCTCGACGAACGCCGTGCCCGAGGTCACCGCCGCCTCGGCCGCGTCGGCCGCCTCGTCGAGCGTGGCATTGCCGGCTCGACGTCGTCGGGTTGGACTCACCTGGCCATTGTAGGTGGGCCACTCTCCCCGGCCTTGGCGGTGAGGGCCCGGCGGGTGGACCGAACGGGTTTCCTGCCCAACGTCCATGTGGTGGTCGTTGGGGGTGGTCCGGCCAGCTCCTTTGCCCGAGGGTGGGTCCCAGGGGCCGGCGATCGTGCGTGGCCGAGCGCAACCTGGCCGTCTCCGCTCGGGTCAGCGGCCCGCACCGTGCCCGAATCCGCGCCCAAGGGTCACCTGATGCGCATCTGGCAGGATCGTCGGGCGGGGACGGATGTGCGCCCGGCCGCCCGCGCCTCACCCGCCCGGCCGCCCGCGCCCGAATCGATGAGGCCCCGGCGGAGCCGGGGCCTCGTGCTGAATGTCGCGACTGGTTGGACTAGAAGTCCATCCCGCCGCCGCCGCCGTCGTGGCCGCCGTGGCCGCCGCCACCGCCCTTGTCCTTCTCCGGCATGTCCGAGATGAGCGTCTCGGTGGTCAGCACCATGGCCGCGATGGACGCCGCGTTCTGGAGCGCCGAGCGCGTGACCTTGGCCGCGTCGACGATCCCCTTCTTGAAGAGATCGCCGTACTCGCCCTTGAGCGCGTCGTAGCCGTGACCGTGCTTGAGACCCTTGACGTGGGCGACGACGACCTCGCCGGACTGACCGGCGTTGTCGGCGATCTGGCGGGCCGGGGCCTCCAGGGCCTTGCGCACGATGTCGACGCCGACCTGGGCGTCGCCCTCGAGCTTGAGCTTGTCGAGCACGGGGATCGCCTGCAGGAGGGTGGTTCCACCGCCGGCGACGAGGCCCTCTTCGACGGCCGCACGGGTCGTCGAGAGCGCATCCTCGATGCGGTGCTTCTTCTCCTTGAGCTCGACCTCGGTGGCCGCGCCGACCTTGATGACCGCGACGC
>JBKKDW010000067.1:0-4450 GCA_046708025.1 Candidatus Limnocylindrales bacterium | reverse complement strand
GCGCTCACGGCGAGCCTGGCCGGCCCTTCGGATGAGGCCAGCTCGGGAATCAATGCGATTCGAGCGGGAGCCACCCGAGCCCTTCGCCGCCTGGCCACGATCGGGCGCGACGACGCCGCCACGGCCGTCAGCGACCTGATCGATCGGCTGGTGGCCGATCGGCGTCTTCTTCGTGACGGTGATCGCCTGCGCGGACCCGGCAGCGATCCGCCGGCCTCCGCGGCCATGGATCCGGCGCTCGTCCTGGCGATGGATCGGCTGGAACTCGCCCTCTCCCAGCCCACTCCACCGTCGCTGGCCGAGGCGGCGCGGGCGGCCGCCTGCCCTGCGGCGGGCATCCGCGAGCTCGAACGAACCGGCCGGATCGTGGTCCTGGGGGCGGATCTCGCCTACGCCGCCGCCACCTACCGCGAGTACCTGGAGCGAGCACTTGCACTCGCCACGGTCGCGCCAGTCACACCCGCTGCACTGCGGGACGCCACCGGGAGCAGCCGGAAGTACGTCATGGCGATCCTGCAGGACCTCGACCGGCAAGGGATCCTGCGGCGCACGGAGGCCGGGCACGTCCCTGGGCCACGAGCCGGCCGGGACCATCGGTGAGCGACCGACGGGTCAGCGCGATCGTGCTCGCGGGCGGCCGCTCGAGCCGGTTCGGGCGCGACAAGCTGGCCGAGCCGGTCGGCGGCAAGCGGCTCCTCGATCACGCCATCGATGCGGTCCGCCCGTCCGCCACCGAGGTGCTGGTCGTCATCGCCCCCGAATCCCCCGCCCTGGCAACGCCGAGCGTGGTCGTTGTCCGCGACCTGAGGCCGTTCGAGGGCCCCCTGGCCGGCCTGCTCGCTGGTCTCGGCGCAGCCCGCGAACCGGTCATCCTGGTCGTGGGCGGGGACATGCCAAGTCTCCTGCGGGAAGTCGCCGAGATGCTGCTTGACGAGCTCGACACGGTGGGCGTTGAGGCGGTCGTCCTCGAACAAGACGGGCGAGCTCGCCCGCTGCCGATGGCCCTGCGCCGCGACCCAGCGCTGGCGGCTGCGAACGGGCTCATCGCCGCCGGCGAGCGGCGGCTCGGAGCACTCGTCGAGACCCTTGCCACGACGGTCATCGGCGAACCAGCCTGGCGGGCCAGCGATCCTGAAGGCAGATCGGTCCACGACATCGACACGCCGGCCGACCTGCCTGTCTGAGGCGCACGCTGGCGATATCTCAGCGTGATCCATCACAAATACCTGCGGCCGATGCAGGCCTGGCGATCAACCCCGAGGCGAATATATCGCGATGGCGCGCCCCTCAGCAGCAAAGCGGACGAGACGCCCGCCGGACGGTCCACGACATCGACACGCCGCCGCGTTCAGCGGCTCGAGCGGCGGGCGACGATGTTGAGCCGGACGTAGTCGATCAAGGGATCCGGCAGGCGCGAGGCTACCGTGCGCACGAACGCGTCGTGTTTGCCGGCCGGCAGCCGTTCGAGATGGGCACCCAGGACAACCGTGCGCAGGTAGGTCTCAAGCGGCTCGCCCGGCTCGAACCACGTCGGCTCGTCGGTCAGCCAGCATTCGATGTTGACGAAGCCGGCCGCATCCAGGCGGCGAACGGTGGCCATCGGTGACCCGAAGTGGACCGGTCCCTGCCAGCCGTCGCCGATCGTGGCCAGGACCTTCTGAATGGACGCGATGTTACCCACCCCGCCACACTGCGCCACCAGGCGGCCGCCAGGACGAAGGACGACAGCCAGGTTCGCGAAAAGCCGATCATGATCGGGCACCCAGTGGAAGGTGGCCGTCGACAGGACGGCGTCGACCGGCTCGGCCAGGGGCAGTGGCTGGCCCAGGTCGGCCAGCACGTAGTCGATCTGCTCGCCAAACCGCGCCAGCCGCCCTCGGGCGGCCTCGATCATGGCCGGCGAGCCATCCAGGGCCACGATCCGGCCGTGGGGCAGGCGAGCCGCCAGCAGCTCGGTGACCCGGCCGCTGCCGCACCCGGCGTCCAGCACGCGTTCGTCGCCGGCCAGCGGCAGCCGATCGAGGACGGCCGACCCCCAGCGTGTCATCGGGTCGGCGACCCGGTCATACGAGCTGGCGTCCCAGTCTCGGGGCACCTGTCGAGCGGTCAATCGGCGGCCCTGGTGACACCCTCGCGCAGCCCGTACCAGGAGACCAGCCCGCCTATGACGAACAGCGCCGCCACGACGACCATGGCCAGGTGGAAGGCGTCGATCGAGGCCTGCGTCGCCGCTGTCAGCTGGTCGACGGTCGCGCTGGCCGGCACGGGGTTCATCGGCTGGAACGCCGTCCGGACGCCGGCTCTGGAGGTATCCAGGTCGGGCGCCCTCGTGGCCAGGCTCCCGTAGTAGGAGGCGCTGATGGCGATGAAGATGATCGCCCCGATCAGCGGCTGGCCCACCCGCGAGATGGAGTTGTTGATGGCCGATCCGAGCCCCGACACGCGTTCCGGGACGGAGCCCATCAGGGCGCTCGTCAACGGGGCCACCACCATCGAGATTCCGACCCCGAAGAGGAGGACTGACGGCAGCACGTCGATCAGCGTCGAGAGCGGCGGGATCAGCGTCGCCGGCGTCTCGACGGCCGCTCTCCATGGCGCAGAATCGGCCGGCAGGCGAGCGTACCAGAGCATTGCCACCGCCATCAGCATGGGCCCGCCGACCAGGAAGCGCCGGGCCCCCAGGCGCGCCGACAGCGTCCCGACCCGGGTCGACAACACGGATAGCATGATTCCGACGGGGATGCCCACAGCGCCCGCCCCTAGCGCGGTGTAGCCAAGCACGCCCTGGAGGACCAGGGCCTGGTAGCTGAACGTCACGTACAGCGCCCCGTAGATGAAGAAGGTGGCCAGGTTGATCGTGGCGAAGGTCCGCTGTCGGAACAGGCCCAACGGCACCAGCGGATCTGGCCGCCTAGCCATCAGGATCGGGAAGAGGACCAGGGCCACCGCCCCGATGGCCATGGAGATCCAGGCGGCCGAGTCGGCCCAGGCGTTGGCCTGGCCGCGGATCAGCCCGAATGACAGCCCACCAACGGCCAGCGCGGCTACCACGGCGCCGAGCCAGTCAAATCGTCCGGGCGCATCTGAATCCCGCGATTCCTGGACGTACGCGAGGGTCGCCCACAACGCGATCGCCAGGAGTGGCACGTTGATCAGGAAGGCGATCCGCCAGCCGATGGTGTCAACCATGATTCCGCCGACGATCGGCCCAAGGACGGTCAAGGCAGACGTTGAGGCCGCCCAGATGCCGAAGGCCCGCCCGCGTTCCTCGCCCTGGAAGGTCTGCGTGATCAGCGACAGCGAGCCTGGCACCAGCAGCGCTCCGGCCGCGCCCTGCAACAGCCGGAAGATAATCAGCCACTCCATGGTCGGGGCCAGGCCGCACAGCGCGGAGGTCAGGGCGAATCCACCCAGCCCGACGGCGTAGATGCGCCGGCGGCCATAGTGATCCGACAGTGCGCCGGCCAGGATCAGCAACGCCGCCAGGATTGCCAGGTATCCGCTGACGATGTAGGTCTGACCCTCCAGGACGGTGACGATCGACGCTGTCAGTTCGCTCCCGATCCGGGGCAGGGCGACGTTGACGATCGTTCCGTCCAGGAAGACCGTGCCGGACCCGATGACGGTCGCAACGAGGGTCCAGCGCTGGCGTGTGGTCATCGGAGAACTCCGGGCGGGGCGGTGGGTAGAGCGGGCCGGAGTCGTCTCGGCCACAGGCTGCGCCAGTGTCGCAAAGCCGGGCGGCCCTCGGCAACCTTCCGGGTAGACTCTGCCCGTGCCCGGACCCGTGGCGCTCGTCGGCGCCGGAGAATTCCTTCCGACCATGGCCGAGTTCGACGCCGGACTGCTGGCCGCGACCGGCCGCTCACGACCCCGCGTGGCGATCGTGCCGACCGCCTCCTATCCCGACGGCGAGGAGGTCTTCCAGCGTTGGGCGGCCCTGGGGATCGCCCACTTCGGGGAGCTCGGCGCCGAGGTCGAGCCGGTCCTGGTGCGCAACCGGGCGGACGCGGACGATCCGGCGGCGGTCCAGGCGGTCGGTGAGGCCGACCTGATCTACCTGTCGGGCGGCAAGCCCGCCTACCTGATGCGCACGCTGGACGGGAGTGATCTGGGTCGGGCGATCGCGGCGGCCCATCAGCGCGGCGCCGTCCTGGCCGGCTGCTCAGCCGGCGCGATGGTCCTGGCCGGCTACGCCTTCGACTTCCGGATGCGGCTGCTGCCCTGGCTCCTTCGGTGGCGGCACGCGCTGGGATACGTTCCGGGCGCGGCGGTCATGCCGCATTACGACGCCTGGCCAGAACCGGTGTGCGCACTGGTTGCGCTCCAGGCGCCGCGCGGCGCGACGGTGGGGGTGATCGACGTGGGGAGCGCGGCGGTCGGCCGGGTCGGAGCGTGGCAGGTTCACGGCCGATCGCGGGTCACGGTCTGGCGGGGCCGCCACCGCGAT
>JBKKDW010000066.1:0-8597 GCA_046708025.1 Candidatus Limnocylindrales bacterium | reverse complement strand
CCGCACAAGGGCTCGCTGTCGTGCTGTTCGGTGAATACCACAACATGCAGTATAGTGGTCAGCAAAGACCACCATATGTTGTGGTTGGAAGAGTGGTACCGCATACCGGATTCGAACCGGTGATCTCCGCCTTGAGAGGGCGGTGTCCTGGGCCTCTAGACGAATGCGGCACGACTGGCCGGGCGGCAAACCGCCAGGACCGGCCGGCATGATACCAGCGGACGCTCGAGCCTACAGCCGGTTCGTGTCGAGGAAGGCGCGAATCGCCTCTGCCACCTGCTGGTAGCTGGTCTCGCCCATGACCAATCCGTAGTGCGAGTGCGCGGCAAACGGCTCGAACGTCGCCCCGAGCCACTCGGCCAGTCGCTCCGAGTCGGCCAGCGGAACCGTCCGATCCAGCCCGCCGCCGATGACCAGCACCGGGCCGTGCTCCAGGCTGCGCCGGTCGATCGGCACGCCGGACAGCATCTGGCGGCGTGCCGCGCCCGACTCGTGCGGCTTCTGGCCGAGCAGGTGCTGGATGCGCAGGACGTCGGCCAGGGTCAGGTCGCGATCGTCCCGCAGCAGGCGCTCGGGAAGGGTCTCCCAGCCGATCAGGTCCCGGCCGTAAACCTCCGGGACGGCGCGCAGTTCGTGCGGCCGGATTGCGGGGCAAAGGTCACGAGGCATGGCGGCGCCGAGCAGGATCAGGCCCGAGACGGGCATTCGCTCGATCGCCTTCAGGGCCAGCAGGCCGCCCATCCCGTGGCCCACCACGACCACCCCAGGTCCGAACCGCTCGAGGGCGGCGACCACGTCCTCCGTGTACGTCTCGAATGACAGGGTGGCTGGGTCGGCGGTCTGCGACCAGTAGTGGTTTCGCAGGTTGAGGGCGTGACCCTCCCAGCCGCGCGCCGCGAAGTAGCCGAGGTAGCGCTCCCAGGTCCACGACCCGGCGAGTTCGCCATGAACGAACAGGAGCGGCTTGCGGCGCGATCGGCGCTCGGGCAGCCACGATTCGATGTAAATGCCCCGCTCGTCGAGCTCGATCTCGTCCTTGCGGATCGGCCGACCGTTCGAGGGCGGCAGCGGCTCGCGGGCGAGGATCTGCTCGGGGGTCGTCTCGGACATGCGGTTCACCACTCGAGGGGATTGATGACCAGGCCGGTCAGGGCCTTGGGAAAGAAGTAGGTCGACTTCTGGGGCATCACGTCGCCGTCACGGGCCACCGCCGAGATGGCGGCGACCGGCGTCGGTTCGAGCAGGAAGGCGGCATCGGCCCCGTCGACACCGGCTGCGACCCACCCGAGCGCCTCCCGGACCGACTTCGTGTAGGCGATCGCGCCCGCGGCGACCGCCTCCGGGTCAAGGCCGGCGAGCCGCTCGAGGGCGACCGCCAGCAGGGTCACATCCAGGCCTCGCAATGCCGCCCCGCCACTCGGCAGATGGGGCCCGAACGCATCCCGCCGCGCGGTCAACAACGCACCACCCGCGCGTGTCCACAGCCCGAAACGCCCGCCTCCGCCGGCGGCCAGGCCGATCGGGTCGAAGACTCGTTCCAGTTCGGCGGCATCCACGTCCCTACGGACCTCGAACCATCCGTCAAGGCCGTCCAGTAGCGCGGCGATTCCGGCGTCGCCGAGACCGTGCACGACGCGGTGGGTGGGCAGAACGGTCAACGGCTGTCCGGTCGCCTCCAGGACGAGCATCAGGATGTAGTCGAAGGCCGGATCCTCCTCGCACGACCGGGTCATCCGGCGCTCGTCCCGATAGCGCAGGGCGGTCTCATAGCGATGGTGCCCGTCGGCAATGGTCAGCGGCCCGCGCGAGGCTGCGGCCAGCAGCGGCGCGACGGCCGCGGCGGCGTCACCGTCGGCGGGCACCGCCCAGAGACGATGGCGCACCCCGTCGTCGTCGATCAGGTCCACGTCCGCGGCGCGCGCCATGTTCGCGTCGAGGACGGCGACGCCGGCCCCGTCCGGGTCGTCGTACAGCCCGATCGTCGGGCTGGTGTTGACGCCGGTCGCCCGGAGCAGCTTGTAGCGGTCTTCCTTCGGGCCGGACATTGTCCGCTCGTGCGGAAGTACCCCCGAGCCGGGCCCGTACGCCTCCAGGCGCAGCCGGGCGAAGAATCCGCGCTGGCTCCGCGCCACCTCGGAGCCGGGCACCCGGTAGGCCTGTTCATAGAGGTAGACGGACGGATGGGGGTCCTTGTGCAGCGTTCCGTCCGATCGCCACGTGGCCAGCGTCCGGGCGGCCCGGCGGTAGCGGTCGTCCGGATCTTCACCGCCCTCGAGTCCGGGCAAGTCCAGGCGGATCACGTTGGCCGGATGCCGGGCGAGCAGGCGCTGCCGCTCGGCATCGTCGATCACGTCATACGGCGGCGCGACCACCAGGGCCGGATCGGTGACGGCCGCGCTATTGAAACGAAGCGCACGGAAGGGGCGAATCTCGGGCACGGAACCCTCAGGGGTGCGGCACGCCGGCCGACGGCTCTCGGGACGTCCGCATCGTACGATAGCCGCCGCGCCAGCGCCCGAGATCGTGCAACTTTCGGGGGAGCCAGGGCGTCCATGCTGCGACCAGACCCGGCCAGACCGTCACCTGGAGCCTTTGTGCGTCCTCGCCCCTTCGATGCCGGACCGCCGGCTGACATGTCGCCCGCCCGATCGCGCGCCCGGCGGGCGCTGGCCGCGACGGGCTTCGTCATGGCGGCGCTCGGCGCGCTGGCCGGGCCGGCGGCCGGGGCGGATGGGCTGACCATGGAGGGCCGCATCCTGTTGAACGGCAATGCCCGGATCGGCTCGTGGATGGCGATCGAGGTCCACCTGGTCAACACCGGGCCGGCGATCCAGGGCGAGCTGCGCCTGGCCGGTGGGAGCCAGGGTCAGACCCGCTTCGGCGCCTCAGTCGATTTGCCCACCCAGTCGGACAAGACCTACGTCCTGTATGCGCAACCGCCCGCGTTCGGCAGCGAGCTCGAGATCGTGCTCGCCAGCGGCCAGCAGAAGGTCGCCTCGACCAAGGCCAGGTTCTCCATCCACGACACCACCCAGCTGGTGGTCGCCATCGTCGCCGAACGTCCCGAGGGGATCGTGGGTGGCCTGCGCCTGCTGCCCAACCAGAACCAGGTGGCGCCCCTGGTGATGAGCATCGGCCCGCGCGATCTGCCTGAGCGGGTCGAGGCCTGGAACATGATTGACCGGATCGTCTGGCAGGACGTCGACGCGGATCGGCTCACGCCGGCCCAACTCGATTCGCTGCGCGGCTGGGTGGCCGGCGGCGGCCGCCTGGTGATCGCCGGTGGCACCGCTGGACCGCGGGCGCTGGCGGCCTTCCCCGACGTCCTGCTGCCCTATCGCCCGACGACCACGACGGACGTTCCGCCGGCGGCCCTGGGCGGACTGCTCGGCGAGATTCCGGCCGCGACCAGGGACCTCCCGGCGCTCTCCGGCGAACTGGTCGAGGGTCGTGCCCTGGCCACCGTCGGCGACCGCGTGGTGGCCGCCGAGCGGACCTACGGCTCGGGCCAGGTGACCCTGCTCGGGTTCGATCCAACGGCCGCCTGGATCGCCGATTCGAGGACGGGCGAAGGGCTCTGGCGGCGACTGCTTCCAGCCCGGTCCTTCGGCGGCCTCGTCTTCTCCGATGACAACATGCTGGTCAGCGCGGTCTCGCAGTTGCCGTCGCTGGCGTTGCCCCCGATCGGCGGCCTGATCGCCCTGCTTGGCGCGTATATCGTGCTGATCGGGCCAGCCAACTACCTCGTGCTGCGCCGCCTGGATCGTCGGGAGTGGGCATGGCTTACGATGCCGGTCCTGGTTATCGTCTTCACCGTCGGTGCCTTCGGGTTCGGGGCCGCGCTGCGGGGCAACGACGTGATCGTCAACGAGGTCGCGATCGTGCGCGGCGCGCCGGGCGCGACTGACGGCTCGGGTCAGATCTATGTCGGCATCTTCTCCCCGTCGCGCGGCCGCTACCAGGTCGAGGTGCCGGGCGGTGCGCTGCTGTCGGCCCCGATCAACGACTTCTTCGGCGCGCAGGGGCCGGCGACCCAGCTTGACGTTCTCCAGGGCGACCCGGCGCGCGTTCGCGACCTGGCGGTCGGGTATGGTTCGCTGCGAACCATCCGGGCCGAGACGCCGGTGACGGTTCCACTCATCGAAACCGATCTGCGCCTCGAGGACGGCCGTCTCAAGGGGACCGTCAGGAATCTGTCCAGCGACGTCCTGGAGCGCCCGGCGGTCGTGCTTGGCGGCACCGTCGCGACCCTCCAGGACCTCGCGCCCGGCGCCGTGGCGACGATCGACGTCCGGCTCCAGAACAACCTCTTCGGGCAGTCGCTGTCGGACAAGGTCGTCGGCCAGATCTTCTTCGGGGACGGACGCCCCAATGCCGACACGATCGCCCTCAACGTTCGCCATTCGATGGTCGACCAGCTTACCTACGATCCGAACTTCGGCTCGACCGGCCAGCTGGCGACCGAGGGTCCGGTCGTCCTGGCCTGGGGCTCGCGCAACCTGCTGCAGGTCGAGATCGAGGACCAGCAGCCGCGCCGCCTCGGCAACGTGCTGTACTACCTGCCGGCCCGTCTGGCCATCAGCGGGCCCACCTCGTTCCGCTCCGACCTGATCCGCTCCAGCGTGGTGGACTCCGACGCCGCGTTCTTCAGCAAGGACCCCTACAGCATCAACTTCGGGCGCGGCAGTGCCACCCTGGTCTACCGGCCGACGACGTTCGAGGGCACCTTCCGGGCCAGCGAGCTGTTGATCGGACTCAACATCGCGGGCGACACTGGGCTGACCGTGAAACCCACCCCGATCGAACCGCTGCCGACGATCCCGCCGCGCTGCCCCAATCCGCCGACACCGGACTGCGCACCGCTGTTCGCCGACGGCCTGCCCGAGGTCGAGCTGTTCGATGTGATGCGCCAGCAGTGGAAGCGCCTGCCCCACCTCGCGGGTGGCGCTCGCTATGCGCTGGCTGACGCAGCCGACTACGTCGATCCGACGACTGGCGCCGTCCTGGTCCGATACATCAACGACCGGATGGATGGCGTGGGCTTCAGCGTCGACGTGGCGATCAGCGGGACCGTCAAATGACCTCGATCGTACAGACTCACGGGTTGGTCAAGCGCTATGACCGGACGCTCGCGGTGGCCGGCCTGGACCTGGCCGTCGAGCCGGGCGAGATCTTCGGCCTGGTGGGACCCAACGGTGCCGGCAAGACGACCACCCTGCGGATGCTCGCGACGCTGCTCCGACCATCGGCGGGCAGCGCCGAGATCGACGGCTGGTCGGTGACCCGGAACCCCGACCAGGTTCGGCGGCTCGTCGGGTTCATGCCCGACGTTTTCGGGGTCTACGACGACATGAAGGTCTGGGAGTACCTCGACTTCTTCGCCCGCTGCTACGGTCTGCCGGCCGCTGGCCGGCGGCGGATGATCGGAGATCTGCTCGAGCTGGTGGACCTTGGCGACCGCCGCGACGACTACGTCCAGACCCTGTCGCGGGGCATGGAGCAGCGCCTGTGCCTGGCCCATGCCCTGGTCCACGACCCGAAGGTGTTGCTGCTCGACGAGCCCGCCTCCGGGCTGGATCCACGGGCCCGGGTGGAGTTGCGCGAGCTGCTCCGCGAGCTGCGAGGGATGGGCAAGACGATCGTGATCAGCAGTCACATCCTGCCCGAGCTCGAGGAGCTGTGCACCAGCGTGGCGATCGTGGATCGCGGCCGGGTCCTGGCCCAGGGTCGGGTGGCCGACATCGAGCGGCGCCTGCGCTTCGGGGCCGTGCTCCGGGTACGGCTGCTGCTCGAGGGTGAGGCCCTCCAGGCCGCGCGCGATCGATTCGCGGCCGACCCGGATGTCGCGTCCGCGTCGATCCTCGACGATGGCACGGTGGAGCTCGGCTTCCGCGGTGATGACGAGGCCTCGGCACGGTTGCTGGCGCAGTCCGTCTCGGCGGGCCTGCCGATCGTCAGCTTCGCCCGGGCGGCGAGCGATCTCGAGGAACTCTTCCTGCAGGTCACGGCGCCCGACCACCAGCCGCTCGAAGCGGCCTAGGAGCTACCGATGACCGAATTGATCGACACCAACCTGACCGAACTGACCGAAGCCCCCGAGCTGGCCGGAACGCCCGTGGTCGTGGCCACTCCGTCCCGCTGGCGTTCGCCGCTGACGGGCCTGGCCAGGACGGCGGGGGGCGTCGGCGCCGTCGGAGTCAAGGAGCTGCGCGGGCGGATGCGCGGGCGGCGCGCCTTTGTGATCCTGACGATCTACCTGCTGCTGCTCGGCGGCTTTGCCTGGATGGTCGAGCTGATCATGGAGCGGACCTACTCGTACGGCTTTGGCGGCAGCGGGACGTACGCCACGGCGGCCATCGGCCAGGGCATCTTTGCCGCCTTGCTGATGCTCGAGACGCTCCAGGTCGCCTTCCTTGCCCCCTCGGCGACGGCCGGGGCGATCAGCCTCGAGCGCGAGAAGCAGACCCTGGAGCTGCTGATCGTGACGCCCATCTCATCACTGGCGATCGTCCTGGGCAAGCTGCTCAGCGCCCTGGTCTACGTCTGGCTGCTGATCGCGGCATCGATCCCGCTGACCGCGGTCGTCTTCGTCTACGGCGGGGTGGGTCCGGAGGACGTGCTGCGCGGCTACCTGGTGCTGATCGTGACCGCCCTCGGGCTCGGTTCCTTCGGGCTGTTCTGCTCGAGCCTGGTCAGGCGCACCCAGGCGGCCACGGCAATCACCATCTTCGGTGTCCTGATCATGACCATCGGGTCGGTCTTCGTGCTCATCTTCTGGCAGGCCATGGCGACGGCCGACAACGGGCGCGGCAGCGGACCGATCAAGGGCAGCCCACCTGAGGCGATCGCCTACCTCAACCCGTTCCTTGCCCAGGTCGACATCCTGTGCGGCACAGAGGCCTCGTTCGGCGCGTGGTGCTCGCTCGAGAACTCATTGCTCCAGACCCAGAACGGAGTCGCCTTCCAGGAGGGCCGTGCCGTGCCTGCGCCGATGCCGATGCCGCTGGTGGATCCGGGCCTCGCCCGGCGCGGGGAGATCTTCGTGGAGGGAGGGTTCGCGGCGCCCGACGTGGCGCCGTTCGGCGTCGCCCGCGACGCGTTCTGGCCGCGCAGCGTCATTAGCTGGCTGGTCCTCTCGGTCGTGTTCCTGTTCCTGTCCGTACAGTTCGTGTCACCCACCCGCCGCTGGCGCCCCGGGCGCTGGCGTCCGCGTCGGTGGCGTCCGGGCCGCGGCCGGCGCGATCCGGCGAGCGCCGGATGAACTCGCTTGGAACGGCGCTGCGCCGCCGATTCAGTCGACCCGTCGCCGAGCCGCGCCCTGCGCTGCCGCCCGATCCACGGGCGATGCTGCGCGATCCCCTGGACCCGGACCTGCTGGCACTCCGCGCCGCCATCCTGCCCCATCGGCGGCGGCTGTGGCTGCGGCGGCTGGTCCGGCGCGCCTGGATCGCGCTCGCTGCTGTGGCCGTCGCCGAGCTGGTCCTGTGGACGGTTGCCCGCGTCGTGCCGCTCCCGGCCGCCCCGACGATCGGGACGGCGCTGCCCGTGGCCGGTCTGCTGGGCTGGCTGATTGCCGGCGTTCGGGCGCGACCGGGCGTGGGCGAGACGGCCCTGGCACTCGACGTCGAAGGCCGGCTGGGCGATCGGCTGTCGAGCGCGCTTGAGCTGTCGGTCGGGTTCCCGGCCTCGGCCGGCCCGGCAATGCCTCGCGATGAGGACGAGACCGGCGAGCCACTGGATGAGGCGGCCGAGACGGATCGCTTCGTGCGTCGCCAGCGTGGCGATGCCCTGGCTTCCGTGCGGGTCGCCCCGCCGGCCCAGTTCGGGCCTCGCCTGTCGCGCCGACCGGCCGCTGCCGCCCTGGTCGCCGCCCTCCTGCTGGCGCCGGTCCTCCTTCTGCCCAACCCGCAGGACGCGGTCATCGCCCAGCAGCAGCAGATTCGGGAGGCGGCCGAGCGACAGGCAGAGCGCATCGATCGGGTCGCCGACGTGCTCGAGGCCCAGGGTCGGGATGCCAACGATCCGCGCACCCGCCTGGCCGAGGAGTTGCGCGTGCTCGCCCTGCGCCTGCGCCAGCAGCCCGAGGAGCTCGACGCCAACCAGGCCCGCCTGGGAACGATCGAGGACCAGGTTCGCGCGCAGATCGATCCCGCCAACGAGCAGCGGGCGGCTTCCCTCGCCTCGCTCAGCCGCGCCCTGTCGCGGGCCGCCACGGGACGCCCACAGGCGAACCGCGATGGCCTGCCCGAGGAGACCCGGCAGGATCTCGCCGAGCTGGCCGAACGGCTCGATGAGCTGACGCCCGAGGAGCAACGAGAGCTGGCCCAGCTCCTGGCCGAGCTCGAGGCGACAGCATCGCAGGCTGATGGCGCCGCCGGATTGGCATTGAGCGAAGCCGCCCAGAGCCTGGCCCAGGGCGACACGGCGGGCGCCCGGTCCGCCCTGAATCGGCTGGGTGAGTCGCTGACCGGAGCCGATCAGCGGATCACGGCCACGCGCGACCTGTCGACCGCGGCGTCACGCCTCCAGGACGCGCGCCGCGATCTCGCCAACGCCGGCCGCCAGGGGCAGGGTCAGGGGCAAGGCCAGGGTCAGGG
>JBKKDW010000065.1:0-6473 GCA_046708025.1 Candidatus Limnocylindrales bacterium | reverse complement strand
GCGCTGCTGGTCGAGCTCCTCCGGCTTGGCCTCCCCCACTCCGGTGCCGGACCCGTCCGGATTCCGCTCGACGGGCGGCGAACGCACCAGGTGCTCCGTGCCATCGAGACGCCGCTGAGCGTCGTCCAGACCCACACCCCCACCCTCGAGGACGCCTACTTCGAGATCGTCGAGAAGCCGCGTGCATGAGGTCTCGGCCGTCCTGGCGATCGCCCATCGCGACCTGGTCAAGCTCCTTCGCGACCGGGCGCGCCTGCTATCCGACTTCGCGTTCCCACTGATCATCATCGGCGTTCTTGGGACGAGCCTGCAGGCGGGCTTCGGGACGCCCGGCGGATTCAACCTGCTGACCTTCGTCTTCACCGGCGTCCTTGGCCAGACCATCTGGCAGTCGGCCGCGCTCGGCGTGATCTCGCTCATCGCGGACCGTGAGCAGGACTTCAGCCAGGAGATGTTCGTCTCGCCGATCTCGCGCTACTCGATCATCTTCGGAAAGATCATCGGCGAGTCATTGGTCGCCCTCCCGCAGGCGCTGGCGATCCTCCTGTTCGGGTTCGTGATCGGCGTTCCCCTGTCGGTGCCGGTGCTGCTTGCCCTCATCCCGATCGCGTTCGGCATCGCCATCTTCGGTGGGGCGTTCGGCGTCCTCGTCCTGTCCAACCTGAAGAGCCAGCAGTCGGCCAACCAGATCTTCCCATTCGTGATGCTGCCCCAGTTCTTCCTGGCCGGTGTCTTCAATCCGATCGAGAACCTGCCCTGGTTCCTGGACATCCTGTCGCGGCTGGCGCCCATGTGCTACGCGATCGATCTCGTTCGGGACGTCTACTACGCGGGACACCCCGAGTCGGTGCGCGTCGCGCTGCTCGATGCCCCGACCAACCTCGCCATCATTGCCGTGATGTTCGGCGCGTTCATGGTCGCGGGGACAGCGCTCTTCGTCCGCTCTGAACGCAATCGCTGAGCGAGGCGGTCGCGCGATCACGAGTCCTGCAATCACGAGTTCGCGCGCCGCGTTTGGCCCGCCGACGAGCCCGCTCGACGCCATTCGCTGATCCGGCCGCTGGCTGGATCGAGCCAGACGAGGCCCGGCTCACGCGGGGGTGCGGTACCCGTGGTCAGCGCGCTGGCCCACGCGCGTGACGGACCGGGAAATGCCGCCCCGAAGATCTGTGGGTACCGCCCGACGAGCATCCGGTTCGCGGCGCTGGGTCTGACGATCCAGATAGTCGCCACGCGAAAGGGTGGGCCGTCGTCGATGGTCGCGGCCAGGACGGCGGCTTCGGCGACCTTTCGGTTTGTGCTGCGGATGGCCGCGCCGAGATCGCCGAACGTGTTCCATGCCTCCTGCACCAGGAGCACCCGATACCGCCGGTCCCGAACACAGACATCGATCGATCGGCGCGGATCCGCCGGGCGTGTCGGCAGCTCGAAGGTCCCGCTTCTGCCCGTTGTCCGGGCCAGCTCGAGCAGCCGCTCCTGCATGGCGAGGTGCCCGGCGTCGGCCGGCTCGCGCGCCTCGCCGAGCGGCCTCGTGAACGAGATGGCGAGCGGGCGACCGAGTGCGACCCCCAGCGCGACCCAGAGCGCGAGGGGGACGGGCCCGCCGTGGCCGAGTTCGATTCGGCTGATCCGCGATTGATGGACGCCGACACGCACGGCCAGCTGAGCCTGGCTGATATGGAGGCGCACGCGGCCGGCACGGACGGCTCGCCCAAGCGACTCGGCCACGGCCATCGACAGGCGTGCGGCCTCGCGGTTGGTCTGCGTGGGCCGGTGCCTCGTTCGTGTTACAGGTGTCATGCGTGGGAGTCTTACAGCCAGGCCTTCACTGCCACTTACCCAATGGTCGGAGCTTCAGCACAGGGGCCCGAACACGAGATCGAGCCGTCCGCATGCGCGCCGGACCGGGTACTGGCGTCGATCCCCAAGAGATAAGACTCCGGCGCATACGTCCCGCGGGAACGAGCGCGGTGCGGCGAAGGCCGCGATCCCGGGCCGGCTCCCGGAACGGAAGAGGCCGGCCCTGGTGGGCCGGCCACTCGTGTGAGCTCCGATCCCCCGAACGCAACTAGTTGCCGCCCTCGGTGACCTCCACGACGCCCTTCTGGAAGTCGGCGCCCTTGGTGTCCTCGGTGATGCCCTCCAATGACCTCGTCGCGAGATCCGTGCGATACGCCTCAGCCGGCGGCGCGGCCTTGATGATCCCGGCGCCCAGGGCCACATCGACCGTCTGCTGCCACTTGGCCTGATCCATCTGCCCGATCCCGTTCGGCGACGGCCAGGCCAGCGCGTTGATCTCGTTCATCATCCAGGTCTGGTGGCCCGTGCCGAGGGTCGATCCGGCGTTGACCGTGTACTCGATGCAGTCGGCCGGGTTGGTCCGGCAGTAGACCCAGCCCTGGAACGATGCCTTCAGGAAACGAACGGCGACGTCCTCGTTGCCCGGCTCCGCCAGCCACGAAGCCCGAGCGAACAACGCATCCTGAAGCATCGCGACTCCCTCGTCGTTCCAGTTGATGACGTTGAGGTCGGTCGGCTGGTAGAGCTTGCCGGTCTCGGGGTTGACGGTCTCCAGGACTTGCGCGTATTCGTTGTAGATCATCGCCTCGGCCACGTCGATCTGGCGCGACAGCAGCAGCGTCATGTCGAACGGCTGGATGACCTTGGTGTAGTCCGTACCCTGCTCGAGGCCGGCCTTCCTGGCCCCGGCAGTGACCTCGAATTCGTTGCCGAAGTCCCAGACGCCAACGTTCTTGCCCCTGAAATCGGCGGGCGAGGTGATGTTCGAATCCTTCCACGACACGGACAGGGTGCCCGAGCGCTGGAAGATCTGGGCGATGTTCACGAGGTCCGAGGCGGGCGAGCCCTCGCGCGCCTCGAGCACCTTGGGCACCCAGCTGATGGTGAATTCGGGCCCGTCATGGGCCGAGCCAACCAGCTGGGGACGGACCTCGGGGCCGCCCTCGATGATCATCACCTCGATACCGACCGCCTCGTAGTAGCCCTGCTCGATCGCGGCAAGGTAACCGGCGAACTGCGCCTGCACGGCCCACTGGAGTTGTAGTCGAACGACCTTCGGCGCCGTTGCCCCACTGGCGTCGACGGTTGGTGTCGACCCGCTTGACGAGACGGATGTGGCCGGTGATCCGGCGTTCGACGCCGGGTTTGGGCCACCAGGGTCGGCACAGCCAGCCACGAGCAGGCCAGCCAAGGTTGCGAGGGCAAGGATCGCCTGGCAGCGAATGATGGCGCCTCGGGCCCTGACGACAGGCCGGTCGCCTCTCGGCGGCCGGCCTGTCGATGCGGTCGAGGTCTTGAGCAGCCCTACTTCCCGCCAACCGTGAGAGTGACCGTTGCCTTCTGCCAGGACGCGCCCTTGGTATCGGCATCGCCCAGCGCGGCCAGCGCCTTCTCGGCTAGGTCGTTGCGCCAGACCGTGCCCTGCACGGGCTTGGTCAGGATCTTGCCGTCAAGCGCGACCTCGACCGTGCGGTCGAAGGCCGCGCTGTCCGTGATGCCGATCCCGTTCGGCGATGGCCAGATGATCCCGTTGACTTCGTTGAGCTGCCAGGTCTGATGACCCTTGGGCAACGCAGCGTCCGACTTGAGCACAATGTCCACGCACTCCGCCGGATTGTCGCGACAGAAGATCCAACCCTTGAACGAAGCCTTGAGGAACTTGACTGCGACATCCTCGTTGCCGGCCTTGGCCAGCCATTCCTCGGACGCGAAGATCGCGTCCTGGAGCATGGACGTGCCGTAGGCCTCCCAGGAGATCACGTTGAGGTCTTCGGGCTTGTACAGCTCGCCCGTAGCCGGGTTGATCGTCTCGAGGACCTGAGCGTACTCGTTGTAGATCATCGCCTGTGCGGCATCGATCTCGCCAGCGACGAAGGCCACCATGTCGAACTGCTGGGCGGTGATCGCCACACTTGAGGGATCGTCAGGATCGAGGCCCGCCTTGCGCAGGCCGGCGTACAGCTCCGCCTCGTTGCCAAAGCCCCACGCGCCGACCTTCTTGCCGGCGAGGTCCTCCGGTGTTGCGATGTTCTTGTCCTTGAATGAGACCTGGAGCGTCGGCGAGCGCTGGAAGACCTGCGCAATCACGACACCGTCCGCGCCCGATTCGCGGGGGGCGAGCATCCGGGGCACCCAGCTGATGCCAAATTCGGCCTGACCACCCTCGACCACGACCGCCGGAACGATCTCCACGGCGCCCGGGAGGATCGTGACGTCGAAGCCCTCATCACGGTAGTAACCCTTGTCGAGTGCGGCGAAATAGCCGGCGAACTGAGCCTGGGGGAACCACTGAAGCTGGAGCCGGATCGGCGTCAGCTCCGCCGTCGATGGGCTGGCGGCACCACCTGAACAGGCTGCCAGCGCCACGATCGTGGCGGCCGACAGCGCGACGAGACGTCGACTTCGCATGGGAGCACCTCGAACTTTGAGACCGTGACTCGGAGCCGGTCATCCTCCTCCGGTTTGCAAGTCTAACGACGGCGGTCGCAACCGGCACGATGCGTTGCAGTTCCGTCCGCGGTACCGATCCGGGCTATCTACGACCAGGCGCTGCGCCGGTCCTGCCAGGGCATGACGATCCGTTCAGTCACGACGACGACGAGATACAGGCCGAGCCCGATCGCGCAGGCGAATACGATTGCCGCCCATGACCGCTCGAAGTTCAGGAAGGCGGAATAGGTCGCGATGTACTGCCCGAGGCTGGCGCGCGGCGCCGCGAAGTACTCCCCGACGACGGCCCCGATGGTCGCCAGGGTCACGGCCAACCGCAGGGCCGTGAACACAAATGGCAGCGCGTTCGGGACGCGGACCTTGCGGAACACGACCCGATCTGGAGCCGCGTACGAGCGCAGCAGCTCGAGGGCCTGCGGGTCGACTGCGGTCAGACCGCGCACCGTGTTGATCATCACCGGGAAGAAACACAGCGCCGCGGCGATCATCGCCTTGGAGAGCTGTTGATCCAGGCCGAACCAGTTGTTGAACAACGGGGCGAACGCGAGGATCGGGACGGAACTCGCCGCCACGGCGAACGGCATGAGCGAATCCCGCATCGATCGATACCGCGCGGTGATGACCCCAACCCCGATGCCGGCCGTCGCACCGATCACGAGACCGCCCAGGATCTCCCAGAACGTATAGCTCGCCGCGGCGAAGAGTTCCGGCAGGTATGTCTGCCAGGCGATCGCGATCGCGATCGGGCTGGGCAGGATGAACTGCTTGATCTGGAACGCCCGGACCACCAGCTCCCAGGTGACGAGAAAGCCCACGAACAGGAGGACCGGTGGGCCCCAGTCCCGGGCCCGGTCACGGGCACTCGACCCGATCCCCGGGGAAAGCGCGGCGGTCGCCGCGGGAGCCGGGCTGGTCACCCGGACAGGCCCTCCGCTGCGACTCGCTGACCGTCGGCGGACCCTCCGGATCCCTCGCCATCGGGCGCATGCTCGGGTCGACCCTCGTCACCGCGGAGCGCCTCGCGCACTGCGGTGACGAGTCGGAAGTACGCCTCCATCTCGCGCGTCTCCGCGGTGCGCTCCCGGGGCAGATCGATGTCGATGATCGATACGATCCGGCCCGGCCGGGCCGACATGACGACGACGCGGGTCGACAGGAAGACAGCCTCGGCGATCGAGTGGGTGACGAAGAGGACCGTGGTCTGCGTGCGATCCCAGATCTTGAGCAACTCGAGGTTCATCCGCTCTCGGGTCATCTCGTCCAGTGCGCCGAACGGCTCGTCCATGAGCAGGATCGCCGGATCGACCGCCAGCGCCCGCGCGATGGCAACGCGCTGCTGCATCCCGCCCGAGAGCTGCCACGGATAGTGACCGGCGAACTCGGCAAGTTCCACCAGCCGCAGGTGTTCGGTCGCCCGCCTTGCCCGATCCGCCCGCGGCGTCCCGTTCACTTCGAGCGGCAGTTCCACGTTGCCCTGGACAGTCCGCCAGTCGAACAGGATCGGCGCCTGGAAGACCATGCCGTAGTCCCTATCTAGACGGGCCTGGTGGGCGGACTTGCCGTTGACCAGCACGCTGCCGGCCGTGACGGACGTCAGGTCGCCGATGATCCGCAGCAGGGTCGACTTGCCGCAGCCGGACGGCCCGATCAGTGAGATGAACTCACCCGCGGCGACCGACAGGTCAATGTCGGCGAGTGCCTCCACCCTGCCAGCGGCCTGGCCTCGCTGCGCGAATACCTTGCACAGACCGGCCACTTCTACCACGGGTCGCGCGGACTGCGGGGCCGAGCGAGGCGAGAGCCCCATCACGCGCCCACGCTGTCCCAGCGTCGTTCGTGGCGCAGGACCCAGCTCTCAACCGCCACGACCACGAGGTAGACGCCGATCCCGAGGACCGACGAGATGGCGATGGCCGCCCACAGGTTCTCGGCGTTGAGGGAGTAGTACTGCATGCCCGTGATGATCTGGCGCGCCAGTCCGCCCTGGATGAGCGACGGCAACT
>JBKKDW010000064.1:0-7728 GCA_046708025.1 Candidatus Limnocylindrales bacterium | reverse complement strand
TCCCGATCGTCCCCTCGGCGACGCTCTCGCCGAGCTGGGGCATCGTCACCTTGGCCACGTTCGCAGGTCCTCCGCTCGATAGGACGCTAGTGTCGCCCATCTCGCGGTTGGGCGCGAGGGATCCCGTGGCGAGAATCGCGCAGGAAGTCGCTTTCGCGATAATTCGAACCACGCGGAACGATCCGCGGTTGTCTCGCGCGCACTACGAGTCGCATCGCTGCTTCAGTCGTATTGGTTACGCGCGTTGACCCTGCGAACGCGCGGCCATCTCAGGCCGAGGGCTCGAGCTTCAACGCCGCCGAGTTGATGCAGTAGCGCAGCCCGGTCGGGTTCGGCCCATCGTCGAAGACATGCCCGAGGTGCCCGCCGCAGGCGGCGCACGTCGCCTCGGTGCGGGTCATGAAGAAAGATCGGTCCGTTTCGGTGGCCACGGCGGACGGATCGGCCGACGCGAAGAAGCTCGGCCAACCCGTGCCTGACTCGAACTTTGCCTCGGATCGAAAAAGCTCGGCCCCGCAGCCCGCGCACGCGTAGGTGCCCGCTCGATGTTCAGCCCAGAGCTGACCGCTGAAGGCCCGCTCGGTGCCCTTCTCACGGAGCACGCGGTACTGCTCGGGAGTGAGTTCGGCGCGCCACTCGGCGTCCGACCTGGCGGTTCGGGGCGTGGTCTTGTGATCAGTCATTGCGACAGGATACGGCTGGCCCGTGTCGAATCGATGACACCACTCTCCCTCGGCTCAGTAGGCGGCAAGGGTCCGGATGCCGTCGGCGATCTTCTCCGGGTTGATCATGAACCAGTCCTCGAGCGCGTGGTTGTAGGGAACGCCCGGCACCTCGGGTCCAGCGATCCTGGTCACCGGCCCGTCGAGGTAATCGAACGCATCCTCGGCGACGATCGCGGCGACCTCCGCGCCGTAGCCACCGAACTTGTTGTCCTCGTAGACGACGAGGCACTTGCCGGTCTTGCGGACTGAGTCCAGGAGCGTTTCACGATCGAGCGGGCGGAGCGTGCGCAGATCGACCACCTCGGCGCTGATTCCGTCCTCGGCGGCCCGGTCGGCGGCCTCCAATGCGTAGTGGGCCATCAAGCCGTATGCGACCACCGTGACCTGGGTCCCGGGATGGGTGACCGCGGCCTTGCCGAGCGGCACAGTGTAGTCGGTGTCCGGGACGTCGCCGCGCACGGATCGATACATCTTCTTGTGCTCGAAGAAGAGCACCGGGTCGGGGTCGCGGATCGACGCACGCAGCAGGCCGCGGGCGTCGTGCGGGGTCGAGGGCACGACGACCTTCAAGCCCGGGACGTGGGTGAAGAACGCCTCGACCGACTGGGAGTGGTAGAGCGCGCCGTGGACGCCGCCACCGTATGGCGCCCGGATGGTCATCGGCACGCCGTAGCCGTTGTTCGAGCGGTAGCGCATCCGCGCCGCCTCGGACACGATCTGGTTGAAGGCCGGGAAGATGAAGTCGGCGAACTGGATCTCGCAGACCGGACGCAGGCCGTTGACCGCGGCCCCGATGGAGGCGCCGATGATCATCGATTCCGTCAACGGCGTATCGATGACCCGGTCCTCGCCGAACTCGGCCCACAGGCCGTCCGTGGCCAGGAACACGCCACCCTTCTTGCCGACGTCCTCGCCCAGCACGATGACGGTCGGATCGCGCCGCATCTCGTCGGCGAGGGTCTCCCGGATCGCGTCGATGAACGTGCGCAGCGCCATCAACCCGGCTCCCTTGGGCTGTCGGCGCCGGCAGGGACCTCGGCTCCGGCGGAGCCATCGGCGTAGACGTAGCGCGTCGCCCCGGCGGGGTCCGGGTCCGGTTGAGCCTCGGCGTAGTCGGTGGCGTCCTCGACGGCGGCCTTGATTTCGGCGTTCTGGCGCTCCTCGATCTGGTCGGTCAGGACGCCGGCCTTGCGCAGCTGCTCGCGGAAGCGCGGCAGCGCGTCCTGCCCGAGCTCGGCGGCCAGCTCTTCCGCCGAGCGGTACTTGGTCTGCTGGTCGTCCGATGAGTGGCCGGTGAGCCGGGTCACCTTGGCCTCGATCAGGGTCGGCCCGTCACCGGCCCGGGCCCGCTCGACCGCCGTGCGCGCCGCCGCGTAGCAGGCCAGCACATTCGCACCATCAACCACGACCCCGGGGATCCCGTAGCCGGCCGCTCGATCGGCCACGTTGGCGACCGAGACCTGCATGGCTGCAGGGACGCTGATGGCATATCCGTTGTTCTCGACCACGAAGACGAACGGAAGCTTGTGGATGGCCGCGAAGTTCAACCCTTCGTGGACGTCGCCCTGGTTGGACGAACCCTCGCCCATGCTCGTCATCGCGACCTGGCCGGTCTTGCGGATCTTGGCGGCCAGGGCAATCCCGACCGCGTGGAGCAGCTGGGTCGCGACGGGCGACGAGACCGAAACGATGTTGTGCTCGTGGCTGCCGTAGTGACCGGGCATCTGGCGACCACCCGACGACGGATCGCTGGCCGTCGCGTACTGAGCGGTCATGATGTCGCGGGCGCTCATGCCGAAGGTCAGGCAGGTCGCGATCGATCGGTAGAACGGCGCGATCCAGTCCTTGCCTTTCTCGAACGCCCAGGCGATCCCGACCTGGGCGCCTTCGTGGCCCTGGCCGCTGATCACGAACGGGATCCGGCCGGCGCGATTGAGGATCCACATCCGTTCGTCGACGGCGCGCGCGAGCGCGACGAGACGGTACATCTCGATCAGATCGGCGTCGGACAAACCGAGGTCCGCCCCCAGGTCAGGGCTGGTCCGGGCCACGCGGCCTTGGGACGCGCGGCTCTTGGTCACGGCCATCGGCTAGAAGTTGATCGACTGGCCATCGACGGCCATGGCCGCCTCGCCGATGACCTCGGACAGGGTGGGATGGGCGTGCGTGGCGCGACCGATCTCCCAGGGCGTGGCGTCCAACTCGAACGCCAGGGAGGCCTCCGCGATGAGGTCGGTGGCATGCGGCCCGATGATGTGGACGCCCAGCGTGTCGTGTGTCTCTGCATCCTCGATGATCTTGACGAAGCCCTCGTGGTCGCCGCCGATGATCGCCTTGGCCACGGCCTGGAATGGAACCTTGCCGAGCCGGATCTTGCTGCCACGCTCGACACATTGGGCCTCGGTCAGCCCGATCGAGGCGATCTCGGGCCGGCAGTAGGTCGCCCGCGGCTGGCGCGTGTAGTCCATCTCGTGAATATCGGCGTCGCCGGCGATGGCGTGCGCGGCGATCAGGCCTTCGTGAGCGGCGGTGTGGGCCAGCCACAGCCCACCGATCGCGTCGCCGACGGCATAGACGTGCGGTTCCCTGGTGCGCATTCGGCCGTTGACCTTGATCACACCGCGATCGATCTCGACCTTGGTCGTCTCCAGGCCGATCTCCTCGACATTGGCGGCGCGACCGGCAGCCAGCAGGAGCATCTCGGCCTTGAGCTCGGCGGGCTCCTTGCCCTCAGCGCCGACCCCCAGGCGCACCCCGGTCTTGCCCGCCTTGACCGAAGCCGTCTCGAACCGGGCGTTGGTCATGACTGTGATCCCGCGCTTGGTGAAACTGCGCTCGAGCAGCTTGCCGACCTCGGCGTCCTCGAGCGGCACGATCTGGGGCAGGTACTCGAGCAAGGTCACCTTCACCCCCACGTCGTGGAACAGGCTCGCAAACTCCACGCCGACCGCGCCGCCACCAACGATCACGATGTCCCTGGGCAGGCTGTCCATCTTCAGGACGTCGTCGCTGGTCACGATCCGTGTGCCGTCCGGTTCAAGCCCGGGCAGCGACTTGACCCGGGAGCCAGTGGCCAGGATCACGTCCGTGGCATTGAGGACTCGGTCGCCGCCGGCGCCGGCTGTGCCGTCCTCACCCGGTTGGGTGACCCGCACCTTGCCCGGTCCGTCCAGCCGGCCGCGGCCTGCGACCCAGGTCACCTTGTTCTTGTCGACCAGGCTCTTGAGGCCCGTCCACATGCGCTTGACGACCGCGTCGCGGCGTTCGGCCATCGCCGCGTAGTCCACGACCGGTTCGCCCGGCAACGTCAGGCCGTAGTCCTTCGCGTGGCGGACGCGATCGACGAACGCCGCCGACTCGAGCAGCGCCTTGGTCGGGATGCAACCGCGATGGAGGCACGTCCCACCGATCTTGTCCTCGTCGATCAGGGCGACCTTCAGGCCCAGCTGGGCGGCCCGGAAGGCCGCCGCATAGCCACCGGAACCCGCGCCGAGCACGACCAGATCGAAGTCGTTAGATGAGCCGACGGCCATGGGTCAGGGTGCCTCGAGCCGCTGATGGGTCATCGTCCGCGATGGTACGCGCGGCGTCCCGAGACGCGCAACCGATGGGGCGCTGGCCGGCGGAGTGGGGCGTGCGAGGGCTGGTGCTAGACTCCGGCCTTCTGACGCCTGGATGCCGGGCGCCGGGATCGCCGCTGGAGCGTGCCGTTGGACCCTGTGCTCGTCCCGCGCACCGTGATTCTGATGCTGTTTGCGTACCTCGCCGGTTCGGTTCCAGTCGGCGTTCTCGTGGCACGTCTCGCCGGTGGCACGGATCCTCGGTCGATCGGTTCGGGTCGCACGGGCGGTACCAACGCGCTGCGGGCGCTCGGGCGCAAGTGGGCGGCGGTCGTGGTGGTCGGCGACCTGCTCAAGGGCGCCCTGCCCGTTCTTGCCGCCCGTCTTGTGACCAACGGCGATCCTCTCACCGAGGTGCTCTGTGCAGGGGCCGCGGTCGCGGGCGCGATCTGGTCCGTGTTCGCTGGCTTCCGCAGCGGACGCGGCGTCGGGACGGGCGTTGGGACGATGCTGGTCCTCCAGCCCCTGGCCGTCCTGCTGGCAGCGCCCGTGTTCGTGGGCGTGATCCTGCTGACCAGGTACGTCTCGCTGGGGTCCCTGCTCGGATCGGCGGCGATGCTCCCGGCGACGCTCCTGTTCCTGCTCGTTGCCGGGACCCCTGCCTGGTACGTGCTCTACGCAGCAGTCGGCGCCGCCTTCATCTGGCTGGCCCACTCGGACAACATCGAGCGCCTGCTCCACGGAACCGAGCGCAAGTTCGACCTGGGGCTGATCGTTGGGAAGCGATCCGGCGGGAGCTGAGCGCTGGTCGCCCCGAATCAAACGACCCGGGTCGGCTGACGACCCGGGTCGGGAGTGGCTGGTTCGGGCGGACCGTCGATCGGCCCGCACCGAGAGGACTGGGTCAGCCGCGCTGGCTGCGGAAGCAGTCGCTGCAGTAGACGGGTTTGCCGCTGGTCGGGCGGAACGGGACCTGGGCTTCCTTGCCACACGATGAGCAGGTAGCCGCGAACATCTCGCGCGGACCGCGATCGCGGGCACCGTATCCGCCCCCGCCACCGCTGCCGTACCCGCCGCCGGAACCGCCGGAACCGCCGGCCGAATAGCCGCCGCCGGCGCCATAGCCGCCATACGAGCTGCTGCCACCCTCACTGTTGCGAGCGGCCTTGCGGCTGGCTCGACAAGACGGGCAACGACGCGGCTCCGTGAAGCCGCGCTGGGCGTAGAAATCCTGCTCGGAAGCCGTGAACACGAATTCCTGTCCGCAGTCCGCGCAGGTCAGATTCTTGTCGTTGTACACGAAAACGAAACTCCTCTCGGTAGCCGGCGCGAGCCCGTCCGGTTTCTCGCGTCAGCCGTGAGAGGAGTCCGAGTTTGCGTCGAGCTACGTTCTGGCCACGGACGCTTCCGTGGCATTTGCCAGCGGGATCGTACGCGGTTCGTTTCGCCTTGCATAGACCCGACTTTCGGCGCTGCCGGTGGTCATGCCAAGGCCGTCAGGCGGGCACAAGCGGGGCCACCGCGAACAGCACGGCGAATTGCTTGCACCAGATGATCGCGCTCGCGAATGCGGCCGGATCGACTCCCCCGGGCAGCTCGTAGCCAAACGCCCCGTCGGTCGCCTTGAGCCTGCCGAGCTCGAGCGCCTCGGCGCTATATCCACCTGCATTGGGCGACAGATAGACGTACAGGTCGGGGCCATTGCGAACCGAGAAATTCTCAAAGCGCAGCGTGTAGCGGCCGGGGGCAGTCTCGATGATCGACGCGGTTCCCTGCCCGAAATGGAAGTCGTCGGCGCCACTGACCTGGCCGCTCGCCCGAATCGTCGGAGCGAACGCGGCTGGCGTCGGCTGGATCACGGCGACCGGCGCCGGTTCGATGAGCTCGGTGCGGATGAACAGGGGCGAACCGAGGTAATAGGCAACGGGCACCCCAACGGTGAGCAGCATCAGACCAAGGGCGGCGGTCCGTCCGGGATGGCGTCGCGCGGCGGCAAACCAGCCGCGCCGCCGGGCGACCACAACGAGGCCAACGAGCGCGAGTCCGAGCGCGATCGCGATCGAGACCCGAAGGGGATAGATGGAGGTGGCAAACAGGCGCTCGATGTCGCCGATCAGGTTCATGCGGAGAGCCTGGCGCAACTCGGTGACGCGCCGATGACGGCCCGCCGGCCCGCCGGCTATCGACCAGGCGCGCCGCGTTCGGGTCGGGAGATCCGCCAGAGCAGCCAGCCGGTACCCACGATCAGGACGACGATCGCAACCGGCGTATGAAGGACGATGTCCCGCGCGGCCGGCGGGAGGAGGCTCGTCACGACGGCCGCCGCGATGACCGCGGCGACAACCGCGCCCGCCACGAGGACCACCTCGCGCCAGCCTGGTTGGCGCGCGGGGCGCGGCTCAGCCACGATCGGCGGCGGGCGGAATGCCGATCGGGGCGACCAGCACCTTGCCCGCATACGCCGCGCCGCGTCGAGTCGTCAGCCCGGTCTTCGGCCGGTGGAACGTAACGGTCAGATCGGCCCGTACGGCGGGTTCTGACGGTTCGCCACTCGAGAGGTCGACCGCGGTCGGGGTATCGACCGCGACGATCGGCACGCCCGCCGCACGGGCGCGCTCGATGACCTCGACGGCCGCGTGGATCGGCTCGCGCAGGATCCCGCGAACACCGGTTCCGAGCAGGGCATCCACGATGACCGCGGCCTTCTCGATCCCCTTGCCGAACATGGCGACATCACGGGCGACCGGCAGATGGACCTTGTCGATTCCGATGTCGCGCGCGATCCGATCCCAATTGCGGGCCGCGACCGCGCCCTTTGGCCGGGATTCGCTGGCAACCACCGCGACGATGACGCGGGCTCCCGCGAGGGCCAGCCGGCGGGCCGCCACATAGCCGTCGCCACCGTTGTTGCCCGGTCCGCACAGGATCACGATCGGCCCGCTCCCCCATCGACCCAGGTCCGTGGCGAGCGCCTTGACCGCGGCAGCAACGGCCGTGCCAGCGTGCTCCATCAGTCGCGCCTGCGGGTAGCCGAGCGCCTGCGCCTTATGGTCCGCGCCGGTCATCATCTCGGCCGAGAACGCCGGCAGCGCCGCCCTGGCCGCCCAGTGCCGGCGCAGTCCCCGCAGATCGAGCGTAAAGATCACCGGATCGTCCGCTGGTAGCAGTGGGGCGAGGTCGAGCGCGGATGACGACGCATCAGTGGGCATGGCCATCGAAGGGTAGCCGACCGTCCCGCGAGGCGCGGGACGCCTGTCAGTGCGGGACGCCGCCGCCGCGACGCCGGGAGCCCCTGCGGCGCATAACCGCATCCATGGACTGCTACGCGTGAGGTTGCCTCTCCCGAGGCCGTCAACCAGTGGTGCGGTGGTGTCCGTCCACGCTCACGTTCGGGCATCCGGAACCGTTCGGAACCGTCGGAACCGTGGCGAACCCTCCCATAT